>CAXQNQ010000113.1:0-4556 GCA_964225135.1 Mesoflavibacter profundi | reverse complement strand
AAAGAAATTTTACTAGCTTATTATTCTTCCATCCTAATCAGCAAACTGATTTTTTGAACAATCTTTTCTGTATATATTTGCAAATAATCTTGCTTTTACCTGAAATAAAAATACCTTTCCAATCATTAATAGAATGGTAGTATTTCTTTGGTTTTAGCTCGAGTGAATTTTTCAGTGGACGAAATGAAGATAGATGTCTGTAATAGTTAAGGATTTGGTGAAGGTATTTGGTGAACAAAAAGCTGTTAATCAGATTTCTTTTGAAGCAAAAAAAGGCGAAGTACTTGGATTCTTAGGGCCTAACGGTGCTGGGAAATCAACTACTATGCGTATGATTGGGGGGTTCATTCCTCCAACTTCAGGAGAGATTTCGGTTTGTGGTATCAATGTGTTAGAGGATTCCTTGTCTTCTAGGGCTCAGATTGGTTATTTGCCAGAATCTAACCCCTTGTATTTCGACATGTATGTCAAGGAGTACCTATACTTTGTGGCGTCAATTCATAAAATCAAAAATAAGAAGGCTAAAATTGCTGAAGTGATTGAAATGACTGGATTGGAGCGGGAACAAGGTAAATTAGTCGGTACACTTTCTAAGGGATACAAGCAACGAGTAGGGCTTGCACAAGCTATGATTCATGATCCTGAGGTACTTATTCTGGATGAGCCAACCTCAGGCTTAGATCCTAATCAATTAGCGGAGATCCGTGCTTTAATCAAAAGACTTGGGGAAGAGAAGACGGTTATCTTTTCAACACATATCATGCAGGAAGTGGAAGCTATTTGTGATCGAGTAGTTATTATTAATAGAGGAGAACTAGTGGAGAATGAAGCCTTATCAGCATTACATGCTAAGCATCAAGCTGGTGGTCTTTTGCAGCTTCAAACAACTGAAGCACTAGATCAATCTATTCTTAAAGGATTCAAAGGAGTTGAATTAATAGATCAAAAGGGGATGAATCGCTATCAATTGTCTTTTACTTCTAAAGACGATTTAAGGGCATCTTTCATGGAGTACTTAATCAGTAAAGAGGTGGGTATTGTTGAATATGCTTCCAAAGAAGTACCGATGGAACAAATTTTCCAAAAACTAACCCAGTCATAATGAAAGGAGCTTTGTATCTATTCATTTTTATAATAGCTGGTTTGAGTTTGAGGGCTCAACCCTTGAATGGAGATTTTAGGTTTGAGAATGGTTTTTACAGCACGCATAAACAATTAATTAGCAATCAGCCCAGTGTCAATCCAGATAGTACTCGCTTTGAAATATTGGCAAGTGGTCAGACTGGTAATCTTTTTGCTGCTTTAAAGACTGCTCAGGATTCAACTACCTTTTTTGATGGCATACAATATATCGTTGAGAATGGGAGGGTGTATATCAATGCTAGTGAGAATTTAAATGGACTGAATAGATTTGTTTTGCTCTCCGTGTTAGGTAAGATAGCCATGTTTGAAAAGGATTTTGAATATAGAGAGATGATAGATGTGAAGGCCTATAATCCTTTGAATGGACAACCCTTTCGTGAAGGGCAAGTGGAGAAAAAGACTAGAAAGACTATTCCATTTTTATTAATTTTTGAAACGGGTGAGATTTTACCTTTTACCTATGATTATTTTCTAGCTAGTATAAGAGAGGATAAGCCTTTGGTGAATCAGGTTAAAGAAATTGACCAAGAGGATAGAGCCATGAAATTATACAAATGCCTGTTGATATATAATGACAGGAATAGTTTTTTGATCGAACAAAATAAGGAGTAAGCGATATGATTAGTGTATTTAGAAAAGAGTTGCAAGCTTTTTTTAGTTCCTTAATTGGATATGTAGTGGTAGGGGTGTTTTTGATTGTAATGTGGTTAATCATGTGGTTTTTCACAGATACTAGTTTATTGAATCAAAACTTATCTACAATGGGGCAATTGTTCCAGCTAGGACCACTCATTTTTGTATTTCTGATTCCTGCTCTTACAATGCGTAGTTTTTCAGAAGAGCGACAAAAAGGAACCATAGAGTTTTTGTCAACCAAACCATTGACTGATTTACAAATCACGATGGGTAAATACTTGGCTTGCCTAGTTTTGGTTTTATTTGCATTGCTACCAACCGTAGTTTATTATTACACACTTCATCAACTAGGGGCTACCATTGGGAATTTAGATGCAGGAGCAATTATGGGCTCTTATTTTGGATTATTCCTGTTAGGAGCAGTATTTGTTGCTATTGGTGTATTTGCTTCTTCGCTAGTAAAGGATCAAGTAGTGGCTTTCGTTTTAGCTACCTTCTTATGTTTTCTTTTTCATTGGGGGTTCTTCTTTATATCTGAATTGCCTTTTTTCTTTGGGAAGAGCGATTTGTTTGTACAACGGATTGGAATTGATTTTCATTATAAATCAATAAGCAGGGGGGTAATAGACTTGAGGGATATAGTTTATTTTTTAAGTGTAATTGTTTTGTTCATCGCATCAACTGTTACCTCTTTGGGTAGCAGAAGGTGGTAACAAGAATTGGGAATGAAGATGAAGCAGTCGAGAAAAATAACCGCCTTTATTAATCTGGGTCTATTACTTATAGTCCTATTTTTCGTCAATGTATTGGTGAATTCTAGTTTAGGTGGTCTTAGACGGTATACCTTCTTTGATTTAACGGAAGATAAGCGTTTTTCACTCACTCCAGGTACAGAGCTTATACTGGAAAAAATGACGCAACGTATCGAGACTTCGAATGCTGGAGTGGATGGAGACTTTGAACAAGGCGGAATCTTTGTTCAAGTATTACTTGAAGGCGATTTTCCCGCGAATTTTAAGCGTTTACAAGAAGCAACGAGAGAACTTTTGGATGAATTTAGGGTTCAAACAGGGGTTATTGAATACGCCTTTATGGATGTCAATGATGGTACCCCTGAAGAAGTGACTGACCGTGTTGAAAGTTTGGGCAATCTAGGAGTTACTCCAACCATGTTTAGGTTAAAAGAAGTTAGTGGTACTGCTGAACGGGTGGTATTTCCTTGGGCTATTGTTCGTTATGGTGGTGTCAGTATTCCAGTTAATTTATTGGAGGAACAAGGTCAGCAAGGAGCTGATGCCGTTTTGAACAAATCTATAAATCTATTAGAATTCAAATTCGCTCAGGCCATCCGAAAATTATATGACAATCGAAGACAAGTGGTTGCCTTTACCTCTGGGCATGGAGAATTAACGGAGTTGGAGACCAAAGACCTAAGAAGAACTATTCGTCCCAATTATGATCATGGAACGATTAGCCTTGATGAATCCACTTATATTCCACAAGAAATAGATGTGGTAGTGGTTGCTAAGCCTCAGCGTCCTTTTTCAGAACGAGAAAAGTTTCAATTAGATCAGTATGTAATGAATGGAGGGAAGGTGATCTGGTTGATTGATAAGGTAGGTGTTAGTTTGGATAGCTTGGGAATGACTGGGCCAACTTTTGTGCCAAGGGAAGTGCAAACGGGATTAGATGATCTTTTCTTTAAATACGGTGTTCGATTTGAACCAGGATTAATACGCGATTTGCAAAGCTCACAATTCCCATTGGTAGTGGGACAATCAGGTGGGCAACCTCAGATGGAGCTGTTTAACTGGCCCTATCACGTATTAGCAGTTTCGGCCTCTGAGCATCCAACGGTTAAAAGTTTGGACCAGGTTGATTTTCAGTTCCCTTCAAAGATTGATACCACCATCCAGACAAAAACCAATTTGAAGAAAACGGTATTATTTAGCTCTTCGGTTAATTCTAATGAACAATTCATTCCTATTCGATTGAGCTTTGATGCAGTTCATAGTGTAGCTGATCCGAATTTATTTCGAGGTGGACCATATCCTTTAGCGGTACTTGTGGAAGGGGTTTTCCCATCTTTATATGAAAATAGAATAACAACTGAAATGGAAAATGGCTTGGCTTCTATTGGGCAGGAATTTAAGACTAGGAGTGATGATAATGGTAAAATGTTGTTTGTATCCGATGGAGACCTTGCAGCAAATGTGATATCTGATATAGAGAATGATAGAGTTTATCCACTAGGATATAATCGTTATGATAAAAGACAATACGCCAATAAGGATTTCTTAGTAAATGCTATTGAATACATGATGGATGATTATGGTCTTATTGAGTCTAGAGGTAAAGAGCTAAAACTTCGATTACTGAATGTTCAAAAAGCTAGGGATGAGAAAACCTTTTGGCAGAGCATCAACCTTTTATTGCCTTTGGCCTTTATTTGTGTAGTAGGTTTGGCCTTTTTCTTCTGGAGAAAGGTGAATTTTTCAAAGTAGATATATGAAGAAGAATACTTGGATACTTGGTTTAAGTGTGCTGATCTTAGGCGCATTAGTATATTATTTTCAATTTCAGAAGGATGATTCCCGCTCTATTAGCGATGGAAAAGAATGGCAAAGGGATTTTGCGGTTAAGGATACGACTGATATAGAGACAATATTTATTTCCAAGTTGAATGGATTACAGATAAAACTAACTCGTGATGGTCATTTTTGGAAGGTCAATGATAAGTACATGGCCAATCCTAATGTTATGAAAACACTAATGAG
>CAXQNQ010000112.1:0-3193 GCA_964225135.1 Mesoflavibacter profundi | reverse complement strand
GGTACCTCTACTACAACTAGCTTAATGGATTATAGTGCGAGTTTCTCCATGGGGAATCAAGTAAAATTGGGTGCTGATAATACTTCAACGGATAAAGGAACCCTAGGGTATATGGTCTCTTTGTCTTACAGAAACGATTACACCTATTACGGGGACTATTATAATGGTGAATTCCAAAGATATGCGGAGTCTGACGCTTACGATTTAAGATATGCGAATATCCAGGAAGGGCAAGTAGCAGAACAAAATACTATTCTAGGTGGTCTAGCTGTATTAGCATATAAGCGAAAACTTTCTAAGTTCAGATTAACAGCTATGAGACTTCAAAATGGCGAAAATAGAGCTGGTCAATTTATGATTGATAATAGTGGTGAAGCTGTAGGTCAATCTGGATATCTAGGTCAACGTGATAATATTGAATACAATCAGCGTTCATTAACAAATGTCATGTTAAATGGTATTCACAAAATAGGAACTACAGGTTGGGAAATTGATTGGAGAGTGTCTCCAACATTATCTACTTCTGATGATCCAGATATTCGAGTAGCTGGTTTGTCGATAGGTGGACCGAAAGGATATCAAGTTAATCCAGGTGAGGTTGGAGCTCCTTCAAGACTTTGGAGATCTCTTAGAGAAGCATCTTTAGTTGGAAAATTAGATATCAGTAAAGCATACCAATTTAAAGGAGCTGATGCTCGATTTAAATTTGGACTTAGTCAAACACTGAAGGAAAGAGATTATGAGATTTTATCCTACAACATGTCTTTCCTCGGCGGGCAATTGCAGTTTGAAGAGTATGATCTAAATGTATTTATGGCTCCAGAAAACATTTATCCTGGAAACTTGAATGTTTACTATCAGTCTGGAAACAGGCTTCCAATAAATCCAAACCAATATAATGCAACTATAAGTAATTCTGCTTTTTATGTTTCTAACGAAATGGAATTATTGAAGGATGTAAAAGTCATTCTTGGTTTACGTGGAGAAAATTTTGTTCAAAGACACACTGGTAGAGATATCGAGTTTGCAAATGGTGGTGATGGAAACAACTTGGAAAATGAAAAAGTATTAGATGCTTTCGATTTATTCCCGTCAGCTAACTTAATTTATGCGCTTACTGGGAATATGAATTTCAGAGTTGCATACTCTAAAACGATTGCAAGACCTTCTTTCAAGGAACTTTCATTTGCTCAGATTATTGATCCTTTATCTAATCGTATTTTTAATGGATCTTTATTCCAATACAGTGATTGGGGAGGTCAATTAGTGGAGACGAGAATAGATAATTTCGATGTAAGATGGGAATTTTTCCAAAATAGAGGTCAGATGATCTCCGTTTCAGCTTTCATGAAACAATTTGAAAACCCAATTGAATTGGTTCGTATTCCAGAAGCTCAAACAACTTCAGAATTCCAGCCGCGTAATGTAGGTAACGGACAAGTTGTTGGATTTGAATTTGAAGTTCGTAAAAATCTGAAATTCATTCACCCTACACTTGAAAACTTAAGCATTAACACCAATCTTACCATTGTAGAATCTAGAATTGATATGACCTCAACAGAATATAATTCTAGAAAGAACTTTGAACGTGCAGGAGAGACTGTAGATAACGTAAGAGCTATGGCTGGTCAATCTCCTTGTGTGATAAACGCTGGTTTGGTATATAATAACCCAGATCGTGGTTTGGATGCCGGTTTATTCTACAATGTTAAGGGTAGAACTCTAGAAATTGTAAGTTCTGGACTTTATCCAGATGTATACCTTAATCCGTTCAACTCATTGAATTTTAGCTTCAAAAAGAGTTTCGGAAAAGATATGAATTCATCGATCAGCTTTAAAGCAGCTAATATATTGAATGATGATATGGAACGTGTGTTCTCATCATTTAATGCTGCAGATGAGTATTTCACGAAGTTCTCACCTGGTATTTCATTTAGCTTAGGTTATAGTCACCAATTCTAAATGATTTAACTTATTCAAAAAAGCCAGCATCAAGCGATGCTGGCTTTTTTTTGTCCATAAAGAATCCGAACCAATACCATATATCCCAGCGAAATTCCATAATTTAAGACAAACATCCTTTTGGTAGCAAAAACCTAATTCAATATGTTTTCTAGATGGGGCTTCTATGTATTGTTTTGTATGGCCGTATCAAGTTGTACGGTGGATGCCTTAGATAAGCAAGATTATGATGTCTTAACACTAAGTGAAAATGTGTTGGATTATGCTTGTTCACCAGTAGATCAATGGGACAAATCAGGATTGATGTTCTCCGATCAGGGCGCTTGGTTCGCGTACAGCTTATCCGATACAATAAACCAAGTCGGTTTCTCAGGACCCTTCTTAATGACCCAAGAAAATGGGGTATGGCTTTCAGATGCTTTACTGCAATTACAAATAGAAGGACAGCAATGGACTTCAAAAACAAGTACATCTTTTGCTTCACATTTGGAACAAGTCTTTTCTTCTGAACAGCTAGAAGTTAAGCAAGAATTAGTCTATGTATCAGCTCATAAATCCACGGTAAAAACCATCATTAAAAACGTGTCAGATCATGCCCTAATTGTAGATTATTTCTGGAAATTAGGAGCCATCTGGGCATCTGGAATTGATCTAGAAAAGTTACCAGGCGAAATTCGCTTTTCATCTAGTGAATCTGATGCTATTGGCCATATTCAATATAATGATGAAAGGGAACAGCAACGCTTATTAGCTGGAGATTCCATTCGATTGGAATATAACCAGATCATTACCTTCCCCGAATACCTATTGGATCAAACAGAGGCTTTATTTGGGCGGACAGATTTTGACCAAGTTTTAGGGGAAAGAAAAAAGGAGAAGCGAAGCCAACTCCAAAGACTTGATCAGGCCTTAAAAAAAACCTATCAAGCCAAGGAGTATCAAATCCTATTAGCAAAAGCTTTATTGACACTTCAAAATAATTGGAGAGTGCCTGCAGGCACTATTCAACACGAAGGCTTATTTCCGTCCTATCACTACAAGTGGTTCAACGGTTTTTGGTCTTGGGATAGTTGGAAACATGCAGTCGCTTTAGCTAAGTATGATAGTCGGCTGGCAAAAGAACAGGTCCGACTGATGTTTGCGTTTCAAGAGGAAAATGGATTTATTCCTGATGTGGTCTACAGAGATACTACGATTGAAAGGCACAATTATCGAGATACCAAACCGCCAC
>CAXQNQ010000111.1:0-20317 GCA_964225135.1 Mesoflavibacter profundi | reverse complement strand
GTTGTTTTCCGAAGATTTTAACTGGTCTAAAAAACCCATTCCTGTCTATTTAAAATTGTACATTTGATTTTAATACTTAACAAAATTACTTTAAAATCGTTTCACTAGCGGTATCCTATTTTGATTAATGGATGTAGAATTTTTATTTGAATATTGTTTAGCCAAAAAGGGTGTATCGGAGAGTTTTCCATTTGACGAAGACACTCTAGTTTTCAAAGTTTTAGGCAAAATGTTTGCTGCTACAAATCTGGCGGAAATACCACAGCGAATCAACTTAAAGTGTGATCCGACTTATGCTGTGCAATTGAGAGAATTCCATGAAGAAATCATACCAGGCTATCACATGAATAAAAAGTATTGGAATACTGTATATCTGGAGGGATCTTTGAAACGAGATCTTATATTAGCTTTGATCGACCACTCCTATGATCTTGTGGTTGATAAATTGCCTAAGAAATTAAAGCATCAACTAGATGGAGCTTAAATCAAGTAAATATTTAATTGTTGGACAGGGAATTGCTGGATTGAGTTTGGCTTTTAGGATGCTACAACGCGGTATTACATTCCAGGTTATTGATAGCCCAAAAATAAAAGCATCTTCTAGTGTTGCTGCAGGAATAATAAATCCAATAACAGGACGACGGTATGTAAAATCTTGGATAATCGAGACCTTAATATCAGAAGCCACCTCGTTTTATACAGATCTTACTCAGTTAATAGGTCAACCCACTTTTATCAAAAAGGATATCATACGATCTTTATTTAATCATCAAGAGGAACAAGATTGGTGGATGCGTAGGCAAGACCCTATGTATGCAGATTTTATGGCCGCTCCGGAGTCTATAGCTGATTTTCCAATAGGTTTTAGACCAGTATATGCTTTTGGAAAAGTAGAACATGGTGGACGGGTAGATCTTAGAGGAACAGTGGAAGCTTTTAAGGAATATTTAGAGCGAATAAATCTATTTATTCAAGATACTTTGGTGTATGAAGATCTTGTATTAGAAGGGAACGGAGTATTATGGAAAAACAATCATTTTGACCGTATTGTGTTCTGTGAAGGTGCCTTTGTTGTGGATAATCCTTTTTTTGGTGATTTGCCTTTTAATCCTACTAAAGGGGAGGTGTTAATCATAAAGGCAGCTGGATTAGATCAGTCAGTTATCTTAAAAAACAGAATTTTCTTGGTACCCCTTGGCGATCATATGTTTTGGGTGGGCTCTCAATATAGTACACAGTTTAAGGACGATAATCCTGAAGAAGATTCCAAATTATTTTTATTGGAAAGACTTCAGGAAGTTATTGATTGTCCTTTTGAACTCTTGGATCATAGAGCAGCTATTCGACCTACTGTAAAGGATCGTAAACCTATGTTAGGTCAACATACCCTTCACAAAGAACTTTTTATATTTAATGGATTGGGGACAAAAGGCGCTAGTTTAGCTCCATATTTTTCCAAGCACTTAATAGAATATTTAGAACAAGGTGCATCCTTGATGCCTGAGGTTAATATTGAGAGGTTTAATTAATAGTTCAGTTTGCATGAATAGATTTTTGTTTAGTATTCTTTTGCTCCTTTTTTTTGCGCCCTCATATGCGCAGTCTAATAAAACCTTGAGATCCGCTTTGCTCGAGGTAGAACGTGATTTTCAAAAGGGGATGTATGATCGAGCAAAATCAAAGAGTAATTTGCTTCTTCAGGAGGCCATGCAATCCGCTAATCTAGAGGATTTATATCAAGTATTAAGTGTAGCTTATAAGATTACAAGGTTTGAGGAAAAAGAGGAAGGTTATCCATTATCTTATCAGTTTTTTGAGGAGATTCAACAGTCTAGTAAAGGAACAAGTAGATTGTTGATCCAATATTTTCAAGCAAAGGTTCTTATGCAGTACTATATCGATCTGCAAAACCAAAGTGATCCTTGGCTCAAATCCGATGCAGGATTAGTCTCTGAGAATGTTCTGGAAATATTGCAATTGTTAGAACGTCAATTAAATCATAAAAAGGCTGCAAAAATCTTGGTAAAAGATTACCCTGATATCTTTTATTCTACAACAGAACCCATTGCAATTAACTTAAGCCTAAAGGATATTATTCAGCTAGAATTTTTGAGTTTCTATTCTAGTATGCTAAAAGTTGAGCAGGATCGTGGACAACAGATAGATCAACAGTCATGTAAATTAGATCTATTGCTAAATGTTGATACAAAGAAGCAGTCGACTTATCTTTTTGAGGTTCTTAAAAATAGTTTAAAAAGAAGGACGGATTATTTGATAAAGAGTAAGCGGTCTGATCTCGTGCCATTTACCCTATTAGATCAATTGATTAATCTCTATTTTCTATTCCCAGAGAAGGAATTAAATAGGACATTACATCAACTGGCTGAACAATCATCAGGATTGGTTTTTGACATAAACCAACTCAAGTTAGCTGAATGGACTTTTGATTATCGGGATCAAATATTTAGTAGTTGGTCAAGTACCGATATGTCTGCGATTTGTGAACGATTAATGGCTACATATCCAGACAAACATTGGTTGCAGAATAATGCCAAGATATTAAATGCCAAATTGACTAAGCCTCAAATAAAGCTATCGAGTAAGTCTGTGGTATATCCCTATCAATCCCTTTCCGTAGAGGTGCAATCAAAGAATTGTGATTCTTTGTTTATGGTGCTCTGTAGGTTCCCAGATGAAATCTATTCCAAAGTTTTAGATTATCATCAAAAACGTCAATTTAAGTCCTTGAATCTTTTAGCTAATGAATTCAAATTATCTGAGTGGGTACAAAAAAGCACAGCGAACGTTCTTGGACAATTATCAGATACAGTTATTCATATTCCAGGATTATCGCCTGGCAAGTATTATCTATTTGTAGCCAATAGTTCTGATTATTTCAACAAAGCTTATTCGGGTATTTCTTTTACCAGTACCATGGATTATTTTTCTACCTCGAGCTATAGATTAATTCCTGGAGAAGCACTTGCTTTTGATCGAATGGATTTTACTCCTGTAAATCTAGATAGTATGTATTCGATTAAGCCCTTGAGTAGTAACACTTTTGTAGGGCTCAGTCAAACTAGTACCACTTATCAACAACTCCAAACAAAATCATTAACTGGTCTTCGGATGGTTTTTGATGCAGAATCAAAAGTTCAATTGGAACAGTCTAGTATAACAGGTCTGAATATTTCAGACTCCAACATGGAAAGCGCATTGACCAACCTAAAAGCCAATTCTCATGGATATTTTGAAGGTTCTGTACAATTAAGTGGAAAGGCAAAAACACCCTACACCATCTCAATAGATGAAGAATTAAAGCACAATAAAGCTCAATTGGAGGCTATCATTGAAGACAAGTTTAATTTTATTCATTGGTTTGATGCCATAAATGGTCAAGAGAATAGATTATGTGCTGATAGTACATGGGAGGCAGGCAATCAAATTAGATTACTTAATGATTTGGATCTAGTTCCAGCATCATTTTTTCGAATAACTATTCTGAGTGAACGAGGCTTGTTATTTGATAGTTTGCTATCCAAAGAGGCATTGTATGATTGGGCTTGGACCGTTCCAGATGTTTTCATTGGACGAACGGCAATCATACTTTCAACAGTTTATAAGGATGAGCCTTATGTTTGGACACAATGTTTGCGTAAATCAAGTCAAGGATTATCTATTGAGTATTCTTCTAATAATAATTGGAAGGGGACCGTTTCTGAGGAATGGAGGTCAAACGTTGAATACTATGTAGTTTTTGGTCGATCGAGTGTTTCAAAGCCGTTAAATGACCTGGATGAACTTGATTTTAGACGGGATATAGTGGGTTTGAATCACTGGAAGAAAAAGGAGGGACTACCAATGGCTGTAGGTCAATTTAATCCAGCCTCGTTTCTGAGACCCATGCCTTTACAACAAAATAAAATCAAAGATTACAAGGCTAGTAGCTTTGATTATAAATTAACCAATAGGGGAAAGCTCATAAATCAATTGATTGAGTTGTCTGTGAAACCTGAGGTGGAGTTAATCCATCGATCAATTATAGGTTTTGACAGTATTATCTGGAGTTATGACACTCCCGAGGCTTCCTTGTGGAAGGGGCAATTTGATAGTGGAATATTAGATCCTGCTACAGGTATATTTTCATTGAATTGGCCGGATCAAAGTTGTAGAGAAGCTATAAGTCTTTTAGTTCTAAAGGATGGTACTTTCCTAGTTGAATTTCACGAATTCAAGTAAATAAGGGATAAATAGATGTTTATTCTATTTGTCCGCCTGTTAGTCGAAAAAACAATAAAGTTTAGAGAATAGGGTGCATATTTGATATTATGGAGATTAAGCCAGGTAAAAAACTTGCGAAAATTGCCGCAAATCAAGTAAAAAAGAAGTTTATGAGCTCAGATAAAAACAAAGCATCCGAATCAAGGCATGCAGATACCATAATTCGGAATCATGTGATTTGGTCTATGGGAGCTGGATTAGTTCCTGTTGTAGTCTTAGATATAGTAGCTGTTTCAGCTACTCAAATAGACATGATTAGACAGCTTTCCAAAGCTTATGGTAGAGAATTCAATGAAACCCAAGGTAAAGCTATTGTGTCTGCATTAGCCTCTAGTACTTTTGCTCGATTAGGAGCTAGATCCCTAGCTAAAATGATACCAGTGGTTGGTTCTATCATTGGAGGAGTAACGGCATCTGTATTTGCTGGTGCTTCAACCTTTGCTTTAGGCCAAGTATTTAAGAATCATTTTGAATCTGGTGGGACTATATTGGATTTAGACGTAGAACGCTTCCGGGCTATGTACAAAGAGCAGTTTGAAAAAGGTAAAGAAATTGTAGACAAGTGGAAGGGTGAGGTTGTGAAAAAAGAGGATTTGGAAGTGGAGGATACACCTGGAGCTGCATCTGCTCAAGATCAAAAGAAAAAAGAGCAAACTGCAGAAGAGCCTGTAGTAAAAACAGAAAAGGAATTAGTAGTTGATAAATTGAATGAGTTGAAAAAGCTATATGAGGATCAACTAATTTCTGATAAAGAATATGAGCAGTTGAAAGAAAATCTGCTTAAAAAGCTTTCTGAATTGTTATAACTTGAAGTCCGATCGCTTAGACGCTTAGTCGAGCGATCGGTTCTAATTTTTGATCATCAAATCTACCTTCCTCCAAGGCAAAAGCTCCCGCAACCGCTATCATTGCTGCATTATCAGTACAGTATTCAAATTTAGGAATGAAGAGTTCCCAATGATGCTTTTTAGCTTTTTCTTGAAGGGTATTTCGCAAATGGCTATTAGCAGACACGCCACCAGCGATTGCAATTCTTTTTATGCCAGTTTCTCTACTTGCGCGACTGATTTTTCCCACTAATATTTGGACAATAGTGTCTTGAATAGATGCACATATATCATTCAAGTTGTTTTGAATGAAGCCCTTATCTTTTTTCATTTCTTTTTGTAAGAAATATAGGATTCCTGTTTTAAGACCGCTAAAACTAAAGTTCAAGCCTTGGATTTTAGGTTTTGAAAATTCATATACCACATTTCCAGACTTAGCTAATTGGTCAATAAGTGGTCCAGCTGGATAATCTAGGCCAAGTAGTTTCCCAGATTTGTCAAAGGCTTCACCTGCTGCGTCATCTAGCGTTTCTCCTAATAATTCATATTCAAAGGGAGAGGAGACTTTTACTATTTGTGTATGTCCCCCCGATACCGTTAAACATAAAAAAGGAAAATCAGGGTAGGGTTGTTCTGCAAAATGTGCCATAATGTGCGCTTGCATGTGATTAACTCCTATTAAGGGAATATCTAAGGCAAGTGCTAGAGCTTTTGCAAATGAAACCCCAACAATTAAAGATCCAATTAGTCCAGGCCCTTTGGTGAAAGCTATGGCGGATAGGTCTTTCTTAGTTATACCGGCTTGATTAAGTGCTTCATGTACAACGGGTAATATATTTTGTTGGTGCGCTCGAGAAGCTACCTCAGGTACTACACCGCCATACTGAGCATGAATGGCTTGGTTAGCAATACAATTGCTAAGTATTTTCCCATTTGACCAGACTGCTGCTGAAGTATCGTCACAAGAGGATTCTATGCCTAGAATATATTTGCTCAATTTTATTTTTTTTTGGACTAAACAATGCACAAAGATGAAACTTAAATAATAAAAAGTAAAGATGATTATTTAGATTTATAGTAGAACCAAATTAGTCCCACTCAAAAATTATAGATTATGACAACTACCAAATCAACCGAATTTAAGGCAACGAATAATTTCAATAATGTCGACTGGACTTTAGGTGATTCCACCTGTGTGATAACTTCAGATACCTTTTTCAGGGGTACTTTCACTTGTGATACAGATTTAAGAGTAGATGGACGAATCATAGGAGAGGTGAATGCATCCAAGCGCGTTGTAATCGGTGAAGATGGCGTTATCGAGGGAGATGTAAAAGCTAGTCATATGGTTGTTCAAGGTGATGTAAAGGGAAATATCCAAGTACAAGGAGATTTATTTTTAAGTGCTTCAGCTAAGGTTGAAGGAGATGTTCAAGCCAGTCAAATACAAATGGAAGAAGGAGCTGTGATTGAAGGTGTATTAAAGATTGGAGAATAAGATAAATATGCAAAGGATTAATTCAATCCAATCATTAATTTTTGTATTATTGAGTCAGCACTAAATTTAATTGGGGCAATTATTTTTTATTTGTTATAATTGCAGTAAAATTTAACGGGAAATGATTAAGAAAATACTAACAATTGTAATCCTACTTTTGGCCGTATTCATGGGTTATGGACTCTACAAAACCATTCAAGAGCCAATTACATTCAAAAAAGAGAAGTCTAAGCGAGAGGCTGCTGTTATTCAAAATCTAAAGGATATCCGAACAGTTCAGCAAGCATATAGAGGTATTACTGGCGGATTTGCGCATAGTTTTGATACGCTTTCACAAGTAATTCTTAATGATTCATTCCAATTGATTCAAATTTTTGGTGATCCAGATGATCCTACAGGTGCTTCATTTACTTCAGATACGAGTTATGTTATTGCCGCTGATTCTTTAGCTCAAGTATTTACTGGTGGCGATGTAGCAGCTTTAGAATCGTTCTTAACTAAACTAAGAGATGTTCCATATGGCGAAAACAATGAAACTTTTGAAATCGCTGCAGAGTTGATAGAATATGAGTCAATCGAAGTATGGGTGACTGAAGTTCGTGTTCAAAAGAAAGTCTTCATGGGGTCTGAGTATGGTAAAGAGAAATACACCAATTACGATGATCGATATGATCCTTCAGCTTACCTCAGATTCGGCGACATGGGTTCACCAAATTTATCTGGAAATTGGGAGTAAAATTTGAATATTACCAAAGCAATATAGTTTTAGATAATATAAACGATTTCAAGCTATTCTTTCTTCATAGAAAGGATAGCTTGTCTTTTTTTATAATCGAGCAAAGTACCAAAGAAATTGTTTTGTTCAATAATTTAGCGCTGGATATGAGCTTAGCTGATACCATCGAGCAATACCTAGAAGAAGACCAAGTTTTGAGTCGTTTTTCTAGTATTGAAAGTTTGGGAGTACATGTTAATGCTATAAGTTTAATACCTAATCGCTTGTTTAATGCGCATACCCTTTCTACCTACTTTAAAGATGTTTTTGAAGTAGATCATATGCATATTAATTACACGGATTTAAGTGATCAGCAAACCAAACTGGTATATGCATACTCAAAGTCTACTATAAATGCTTTGGAGCCATATTTTCAAATTGGACACATCCAGCCTGCTTTTTTAGGGCCAGTCAATTCACTATTGCAACAGAAGGGAAACTCTAGCTTTCTTATACAAATGGATACAGGACTTTTTTACTTAAGTTATATCGACCAAGGTGAAATCAAATTCCTGAACCAATTCAGCTTTGATTCTAGTGCAGATTTACTGTATTATGTATTGAAGGTAGCTAGTATGCTTAAGTTGGATACCAAACAACTAGACATTAAACTAACTGGAGCAGTGGAAGAGGAATCTGAAGTATACAAGACCTTATATAGATTCGTTCAAAGTCTTAGCTTTTTAGAAGAAGATGGGACAACTAACATTCCATTTTCTATAAGTGAAAAGCGTTACTTTAGTGATATATTTGCCTTCCTAAAATAATATTAGTATGCGCATCATAGGAGGGGAGTTTAAAGGACGTAAATTTTATCCGCCAGCAGATAAGTGGCCAACCAGGCCCACAACGGATTACTCCAAAGAGGGTTTATTCAATATTTTGATTAATAGATATGATTTTGAGGATTGGAAGGTGCTAGACTTGTTTGGTGGAACGGGTAATCATTCCTACGAATTTATTTCTAGGGGATGTTTAGATGTGACTTATGTTGACAAATTCGGTCCTGCCGTTTCCTTTGTAAAGAAAATTTCTAAGGAATTAGGTATAGAAGATAACATTCGCATTGTTCGTTCCGATGTGTATAAATTTATTGAAAAGGACCTACATCAATATGATTATATATTTGCGGGTCCTCCTTATCCGTTGCCTACTATTGATACCTTGCCAGAGAGTATCTTGAGTTCTGGTCGACTCAAAACGGGCGGACTTCTAGTTATGGAGCATAATCCAAACCATACCTTTGTCGATCATCCAGATTACCAAGAAGAAAGACATTACGGAAAGACTATATTTTCGTTTTTTAAAGGTCGATAAGGTGAAAGTCCCTGATAATTAACGGTTTGTTTACAATTCATTGGAACTTGTAAGGGGGTTATATAGTTTTTTAAGTGTATCTGTTCATCTTTAAAATACACTTATGAAATGGAGACGATTAAATGGGGATCCTATATTTGAAATCAAGGAAAAAGTAGAACAAACCATTATTGAAGAAACCCAGAAGGGACATCGTTTGAAGGTCTGTATAGGCACTGATTCTCAGGTAAAAGGAAATTCTGTTGAATTTGCCTGTGTCATTGTATTCCTTCGAGAAAAAAAGGGTGGCTTTATGTTCATCAATAACTACCGTATGGAGAAAAAGGAAATGTCCTTGAAGCAAAGGATGATACTAGAAGTTTCTCGTTCAGTAGAGGTAGCCTACAGTCTTTGTGATCTATTTGATCAATACGATATCGAAATGGAGATTCATGCAGACATCAATACGGATCCTTATTTTGCTTCAAATAAGGCATTGAAGGAAGCTATGGGTTATATTTTAGGTATGGGTTTTGCGTTTAAAGCTAAGCCGGATGCTTTTGCTTCCTCCTCTTGTGCGGATAAAGTGGTATAAAAAAAGCTATTGTTAGTCAATAGCTTTTTTTATTTCGTATAAATAACCGCCCTATTGACAGTCAATTCGAGTGCATTGGTTATTTTAGCCACATCTTATAATAATTAAATAACCATCTATGCGAATTAAGAGATTGCTTACTTTGGCAATTGTTTGTTTGGGGGCTAGCATGTCTTGGGCCCAATCAAGCCAAATTAAGTCTATGGATATGCCTGCAAATGTTAGTGCTTCAACAGTAGTAAGTGATTATATCTCTGCTATTGGAGGTCTACAAAAAGTAAATGCTGTCGATTATTTGGTTACTAGACGTGTTGCTAATTCTCCTCTGGGGGAATTGGAGGTATACGAAGTAAATTCCAAGAACATGGACAAAGTAGAGTCTTTATCTATGGGCGGAAATGTTATCAATAAAAAAGTGGTCCAAGGCGATAAAGGATTTATTGTTTCTAATGGGAATCAAATTGATTTACATCCAGTAGAAGTATCCATAGCGAAGATGGGGGCAGTACCATTTGCTGAGCTGACTTATTTCGATAGGGATATTTTTACCTTTATTGAATTATCAGGAGTAGAAGTAATTAATGAAGAGGAAGTATATCGCCTTGATATGGTGAGAAAAGATGGACTTAAGATGTCTGCCTTTTATGGAGTGAATACAGGATTAAAGGTAAGAAGTGTAAATGAGTCGGCAGGGCAATTAGTTACAACCGATTATGACTCTTACAAAGAAACAGAAGGAATATTATTTCCAACCTTATTAACGGTATCTGGATCAATCCCAATGCCTTTGGAATTGGTTACCAAAACGATCGAGGTCAATCCTTCTAATCCTGAAGCTTTATTCAAATAAGGAATGGCACAAAAAGGATATTGAATTAAATAGTGATAAGCAAAGCGCTTATCACTATTTTTTTAATTTAAATTCTATTAAATTTGAAGCTTCGATTAGAAAGCCAAAAATCACTGGTCATAATGAATGTAGTATCAATTTTAGCAGCGCATGTCAAGCAGGGAATTCAAGCACTTTACGGTATTGAGGTGCAAGATAAACAGTTGAATATTGGCTTAACTCGAAAAGAGTTTGAGGGAGACTACACCTTAGTGACTTTTCCATTTGTAAAATTAGCGAAAAAGAGTCCAGAGCAATTAGGGAATGAATTAGGTGCTTATTTGGTGGAGCAAGTGGATTCCATACGCGATTATAATGTTATTAAAGGATTTTTGAATTTAAGTTTAACTGATTCAATTTGGCTGGATTATTTAAATCAAAATTATAATAACAAAGCATTTGGTCAAGCAGAATCTAATGGGCAACGTGTATTGGTAGAATTTTCCTCTCCCAATACAAACAAGCCGCTTCATTTGGGTCATATCCGTAATATTTTACTGGGATGGGCTTCATCTAAAATTTTAAAAACAGCTGGTTACGATGTAGTAAATGTTCAAATCATTAATGATAGGGGTATTGCTATATGTAAGAGTATGTTGGCTTGGAAATTATTTGCCGAAGGAGCTACGCCAGCACTTTCTGGGATTAAAGGAGATCATTTTGTAGGTAAATGGTATGTTGAGTTTGAGCGTAAATTTCAAGAAGAATATAAGTCCTGGCAAGAAAGTCCTGCTGCTTTAGCTGCATATGATGCTAGAAAAAAAGTGGCTTTAACTGAAGCAGAATTTTTCAAATCCTTTAAGAATGATTACTTCAATGAGCACAGTGCTTTAGGTAAGGAGGCTAAAGCTATGCTATTGGCTTGGGAGGCCAATGATCCAACCGTTAGAGCTTTGTGGGAACAAATGAATGGATGGGTCTATGAGGGATTTAATCATACTTATGATCGCTTAGGTGTTTCATTTGATCAATTATATTATGAATCTGATACTTATTTATTAGGTAAGGATAAGATTGAAAAGGGGCTTCAAGAAGGAATTTTTTATCAAAAGGATGATGGTTCAGTATGGATCGATTTAGAAGATGCTAAGTTAGATCACAAGTTGGTTCTGCGTTCTGATGGTACTTCTGTTTACATGACTCAGGATATAGGTACTGCCATTTTAAGATATGAGGATTTCAAGATGGACCGCATGGTCTATACCGTCGCCGACGAACAAAACTATCACTTTAAAGTTTTGTTTGAAATTTTGAAACGAATGAATGAACCTTTTGCCAAAGGTTTGTATCATTTATCTTACGGTATGGTTGAGCTGCCAGAAGGTAGAATGAAATCTAGAGAGGGGACAGTAGTTGATGCAGATGACTTGATGGCTACAGTGATTCAAGAAGCTAGAGAAAATATTAAGGATAGGGGTGAACTATTGGAATTACCTGCAGGGGAATTAGATGATATTGTAAGGAAGATTGGATTAGCTGCATTGAAATATCATATTGTAAAAGTTCAGCCGAAGAAATGGATGACCTTTGACCCTAAAGAATCATTAGATCTTCAAGGTCAAACGGGACCTTACATTCAATATTCTTATGTGCGAATCAAAGGAATTTTATCTAGAGCTGAACAAGAAGGCGTTGATTTGTCCCAGCGTACTGACTATAAGTCGCTGGAGGTTATAGAACGAGAGCTTATTATTAGCTTGTATCAATATCCTGGATTAATACAACAAGCCGCAGAGGACTTAGATCCTTCGCTAATTGCAAGCTATTGTTATCAGTTGGCCAAGATGTTTAGTAAGTTTTGGCATGATTTACAGATATTCAAAGAGGAAGAAGCTACTAAAGTATTCCGCTTGCAATTGAGCAAGTTAGTTGGGATAGTCCTGGAAAATGGAATGGATTTGTTAGGTATTGAGATGCCAAATAGAATGTAAACGACTTTTATAAAAAAGAAACATGTCAGAGTCTAAAAAAGAAGCACTAAACTTTATAGAGCAGATAATAACAGAGGATCTAGAGAATGGGAAGCATGAGGGTCGAATACATACTCGTTTCCCACCTGAGCCCAATGGATATTTACATATAGGACATGCTAAAGCCATTTGCATAAATTTTGAATTAGCCAAAAAGTTTGGTGGGCTGACTAATCTTCGGTTTGACGATACCAATCCTACTACCGAAGACACATCTTATGTGGAGAGCATCAAAAGAGATATCAAATGGTTGGGTTTTGAATGGGCAAATGAGTTGTATGCTTCAGATTATTTTGAGACGCTTTACGGATATGCAGTAAAATTGATTGAAAAGGGCTTGGCTTATGTAGATGATTCAACTGCTGCTGAGATTGCAGAAATGAAGGGTGTTCCTACTAAGCCTGGTATTGAAAGTCCTTACAGAGAAAGGTCCATAGCTGAAAATTTAGAGCTTTTTCAAGGTATGCGTGATGGCTTGTATGAGGACGGTGCAAAAGTCCTTCGAGCAAAAGTAGATATGACTTCTCCAAATATGCATATGCGTGATCCAGTTATTTATAGAATCAAACGGGATCATCATCATAGAACTGGAGATCAATGGATAATTTATCCGATGTATGATTTTGCTCATGGTCAATCTGATTCTATAGAACATATTACACACTCTTTGTGCTCTTTAGAATTTAGACATCACAGGCCACTTTATGATTGGTTTATTGAGCAGTTAGACATATTTCCATCTAGACAGATTGAGTTCGCTAGGATGAATGTGGAGTATATGATTACTTCCAAGCGAAAATTACTCAAACTAGTAGAGGAGGAGCTTGTCAGCGGTTGGGATGATCCTAGGATGCCTACCATTTCAGGTATGCGCAGGAGGGGGTATCCAGCTGATGCTATTCGAACATTTTGTGATAAAGCAGGTGTTGCAAAGCGGGAGAATTTAATTGAGTATGCCTTATTAGAGTCTTGTGTAAGAACCTCACTTAATGCTAGTTCTGCGCGGGTAATGGGGGTGTTAGATCCTGTAAAGCTTGTGATTACTAATTATCCTGAAGGTCAAGTGGAGCAATTAGAGGCGATTAATAACCCAGAAGATGAAACTATGGGGAGTCGTAAGATTCCTTTCAGCCGCAATCTATATATTGAACGGGATGATTTTATGGAAGATGCTCCAAAAAAGTATTTCAGAATGAGTCCAGGAAGATGTGTACGATTGAAAAATGCATTTATAGTGGAGTGTCAGGAAGCTATTAAAGATGCGGAAGGCAATATTACTGAAATTCATTGTACTTATTTCAAGGATTCAAAGTCTGGGCAGGATACATCAGGTATTAAGGCTAAAGGAACCATTCATTGGGTCAGTATTGAGCATGCCATTCAAGCTGAGGTGCGGAATTACGATAAATTATTTACTGTTCCTCAACCTACGAAAGAAGAAGATAGAGATTTCTTAGAGTTTTTTAATCCAGCATCACTTAGTTCAAACGAAAATGCTTTTGTCGAGCCAAGTTTATTAGAGGCGCAGAGTGGAACTGTATTCCAATTTATGCGGAAAGGCTACTACGCTGTAGACGAGTCTAGTATTCCGGACAAATTGGTGTTCAATAGAACGTGTACCCTAAAGGATTCTTGGGGAAAAGCTAAAAAATAGGAATTTGACTTATTTCCCGTATGCTTATTCTAAACAGAGGAAACCGTTAGGTATAATACCAACTTGAAGTTGACCCACAAGATGCCCATTGTTGGAATGTCTCCAAACCGTACCATTTTGGACATAGTCTTTTGCATCAGCAACTAAAATCTCCTTTTCGTGAGGATTATACGCAATGTTATATATACTCTGTGCAGATGATTCAAAGATCATACTCAAGTCTAGGGTATTTGAATCTGTTGGCTGAGCGTAAATGGTATTGCCAATAGCCAGATATAACAATTGATCAGCTTGGTTATAGGCTAGTTTGGGAAAAAGTCCAGCTACATCACCTATGCTTTCATTGAAAATTACGTTTAAGGTTTGATTTTCTACCTGGAGTTTGCCTAAATGAGACCACTCTATACCCGTATAATCGCCACTCCCTAAGATCCAGAAATCATTATTTTCGTCTCTAATGATAAAGGAGGGTTGGCCCTCTAGTTCGATAGAATCTAGTTTATTATTTGTATTTGCATCAATCAAAAGCACTTGATTAGCATTGGGTTGACAAACGAGCAAATAGTCTTCCCATACTATAATCCCTTCTGTCCAAGAAGTGGTCGGAATAGCATTGGTTTTTACCCCTAAATTGGGGTCAACAATATGAATTTCTTGGGCAAAAAGATCAGAAACAAAGAGCTTATCACCATATGGCGCAAGGTATCTAGGAGACTGTACTTGTTCCACTTCATGAATTACTTGCAAATTGGAATCTGTCCGTACTAATTTGGAGGAGTTGTTAACCACAAAATAGTAATCTTGACCAAAGGATAAACTAGATTGTAAAACATCTCCTATGCCATAGCCGTTTTGAGCAGAAAAGACAGATTTGTACAAGGTATCTGCGGAATAATCATAAAAGTCTATACTCGCATTTTGATGTCCAAATCCGCCTTCGTTTAAAATGAAGCAGCCCTGTGCAAAAAGCCCTTCTTGCTGAATGGGTTGGATAGTCTCGTCTGGAGAACAAGCCATAAATATCAAAACAATAAGGGAAAATAATACTACAGGAGTCTTCATGGTCAATTAATTTATTTGATGGTTATTTGCTTTACAATTCTATTTTCGTTTTGAATTAATTCTACAAAATAGATGCCTTGTTTTAGGTGATTAACGGCCCAAGATATGTGGCTTGTTGGGGAATTGGTTTGAATCAAGGTTTTTCCATTTAAGTCTAAAAGCCTTACCACAGTAGTATTACCAATCTGGTCTAACTTAATATTGATTTGATCAGCAGTTGGATTAGGATAAATAGAAATGTCTACTTCTTGATTTTCCGTTAAACCGTTAGTTGTTTCAAAGGCTAAATTATCCATACAATAAAAAGCAGGTGTTAAAATGCCATATTGATTGAAATCTGATGAACTTAAACTAAATGATAAGCTCTGAACTTCACCAAGCGCACTAAGATCTATTGTGGTCCACTCGTTAATGATATAGTCCTGAGTATTATCGGCAAAGGTATAATCCGCTAAGTGGAAGTTTATGCTATCTATCAATTGTCCTTGCGTATTAAATCCTTTGATGGTTAAAATGAAGAAGTCTGGGTCATTCCCATCATCTCCTCCAAATTGTTTTGAAAAGCCATTTGGATCTCCATCTCGCATGATTAGTAGAGGGAAAGTAGCATTCGTAATATCTACAGATTGAATATTTACGGGTACATTATTCGGAAAGGTCACAAAGGAGGTGTATTGTCCCACTAAATATGTCTCAGAATTATTTGCTCCACCAAACGGATAGGCTCCGTATAAGTTTGAATAGTCATTGGTCGTAGAATCTTGCACGTTGGAAACTGCCCATCCTGAAGCCCAATAATTGTAATCTACGTCATAGTAATTGGAGAATTGGACATCCTGAAAATTAAAAAGGCTAGGATCTTGATTGATACCGTTTATGTAATCATTCGAAGCTAGATTAGCTTCTTCAAAGTCTAGAATAGTAGTTTGCCCAATGGCCGCTACATAAGAAAAGCAAAGGAGGATAAGTAATTGATTCTTCATAATTATTTTGTTGTGAAAAGTACTTGTATTTGATAATTTCTTCCTGGCATTGGCCAGCCTTGACTCAAGGCAAAAGAAGCATTAAATATATTTTGTATGCTTGCACTAAAGGTGATTTGATTTTGCTTGAGCGGCCAACGAGCAGAACAAGTTAGCTGCGTAGTTGAATAAGCATCTAAGTAATTTAAGTTATCCCTAGAGGTAAAAGTCTTACTTTGAAAATCAGTAGATAACTGAGCTTGATAATTCTTCCAAACTAAGAATCCAGTCACATTATTCGTCCATAATGGTATGTAAATCAATTGCTTACCCTGAGAACTATCCTGTTCGTGTACTGTATCTAGGTTTGTCGCCTTAGTGTAATTGATTTTACAAGCCATGCCCATTTTGATGTCGTCAAATACTATTGTTTTTTGACCATTTAAAATTAGACCTCTTGCCCAAACTCGTTGTATATTCTGAGGGTTCCAGATATTTTGTTCAGGAACCCATAAAATTAAATCTGTAGTATGTCTAGTGAATAAACTCAATCGTACATTGGATAGAACAGTAGAGTAGAAGTGCATCAGTTTTAAACCATGTGCCTGTTCAGGAACCAAGTTTAGATTACCTCCAGGCACCCAGTATAGATCGTTCAAGGTTGGAAATCGAAACGTTTTTTCGTAAGTCAGACTTAGAGTATTATTGGTGTTTAGGTTTTGAATCCATTGTAAATCTCCACCAAGACCAGGACTGAAGCCATTCTGCCATTCACTGCGTATTCCAGCATTAACGAGACTATTTTTCTTAGGTTTGAACTTGGTCATATAAAATAGCGAAATATTACTTTGTTCGGATTGGTCGGAATAATTTGGAGATGCACCCCAGGTGTTTATAGATCTAATTCCAAGTTGATGCGAGCCGAATAGGACTTGAGTATTAGCTTGGATCTGATAAAACTGATTATCTGAATCTATTGCAAAGTTTTCATCTATAAAGTGGTTACTATTGAACTGAGCCAAAACGTATGAGCTTATTTTAACTTTCTTAAGTTTATAAGAGTTTTTGATAGCTATATTTAAAAATTCATCTGCTTGAGTCTGACGTGAAGGCCATCCACTGTTTGGCAATGGAAGGTTTTTGAAGGAATTATGGTACCAAAAATGCAGGCTACTATTATTTTGTTTTCCGTGTTGTATCCACTGAGTGTGTTGCACATGGAGAAATTGGTGTTGTGCATGTTCTAGTGTTTGAAGCTGACCATTCGTGTTTTCAAATGGATAGTTGGATTCAGAGCTATATTGGCTTATAGAAGTTCTCGATCTCCATTTCCTGTTATGGAGATCAACTGAAAACTTATTACTAAAGCTTTTGAAGCTTCCTAATCCGGTTGAAAGTGTAAATATATTCCTTACTGGTGAGTTTCCAGTAGACATTTGAAGTGCTGGAACCATTGACCCACTTCCGTTTCGGGTGAAATCCGCATGTGTAGCTTGTCTAATTACGGGAAAGTATGCATGTTCAAATAAAGAAAGATCTAAAAAAGCATTGAGCGGGTTTTGAATGGGCATCCCTTCCCAAATTAAGATGGATTGTCCAGCTGTTGATCCTTCTGTTGAATAACTACTTAACCTCCCTGGTCCATAAGAACGTATGGTGTTATTCCCAGCCTGTTTTATAGCTTGAATTGTTGAATGATGAAGCTTGACAGGGATATAACTGCTATCAGCACTTGAATTTGGAAATAAGTCTACGTTCCAGTTATATGCAATTACATTAAAAAGGGGGAGTTGATGAATACTATCCTGAAGGCCTTGCCCAAAGCAATTGTTTAGCAACCAAGTTGATAGTAGAAGGAAAGATATGTATGCTTTAACTCTTGCCATATAAATATTTTCATCAAGAGAAGCATATGCTACTTGGCATACTGATACGTCAAGGTACCAGTACAACAGGCAAATCTTCACTTGATCTTTATTCCCGAAGATCGAATGTAGTATGTGTGTTCAGGCAGGTATTCTGACTTGTTTCACTAATAGCGCCTTCCCAGCAGTAATGGCCAGTGGATTTTTTGCTACAGCATTAAAGAAACTTACAGCTGCGGGTACAGTTCTGGACTTACACCAGATTCCCTTTTAATCTACAAAAGGTAGTACCTGAATACACTTCAAAGGTAGTAAAAAAAGCTTATTCCACCTTTTCTATTTTTGTTTTTTAAGAATAGTATAGTATAAGTGATTCAAAAGGATCAACTAGGAGTAGTTTTACCTTATTTTTTCCTTTTAAAAGGTTCAATAGACTGTTGAATGAAGGTATCAGGATATGATTCAACTTGATCAAAACCCAATTTGATATCCCTTCCAGAATGCGGAATGTGGTTTGTTTTAAAGATATAGTCCCAAATCGATAAACTGATTCCAAAATTAACACCATGGACACCAGCTGGAAGGTCTTTTGAATGATGCCAAATATGCATTTCTGGATTATTGAAGATATACTTCAATGGGCCATAGTTTAATTTAATATTGGCATGATTTAGATGTCCAATGGTTGTTTGGATGATGTGTACTATGAAAACAAATTCTAAATTAAATCCACCTATAATGGCTATTGGTAAAAAACTAACGGACTTATATACCACATTTTCCATCCAATGATATCTTAGGTGTGCGGCAAAGCCCATTTCTTCCACACTGTGGTGCACCTTGTGAAATGCCCAAAGCCAAGGCACTTTGTGTAATAGATTGTGCACACAAAAATGCGTGAAATCAACAATAATAAAGTAGATCAAAAGCTGCACGGCTATTGGAAGTTCATTTAAGTGAATAAACCATAAATCACCTAATCCGAGTGAACGACTTAATTCAAGGATGAAGTGTTCGCCCAAATAAGCAATTGCTGCAAATCCCACCATATAAAAGAAAAAGTAGTTAAAGAACATATAGAAAGTATCCAGGAAAAAATCCTTACGGATTAGAGCCTGTCCTTTTCTCCAAGGAATAATGATTTCTAATGCATATACGAACAAAGAAATCCCAATCAACCAATAAAAGTAGTTGTCCCATGCTGGTTGTGTAATTTGGTCTATGAACCAAGACCAAAAATTTAGTATAGATTTCCCTGCCTCCGTAATGGTATTCATGGTCGAATATTATATAGTTTGTGAGAAAAGTCTAGTCGTAGGTTTTGCTCTATTTAATTTAAGATCAAATGCCATACAAATGTTCCTAACAAATAATTTGCCTGCTTCGTTGACTATTAACCAATCTTCTTTTTGTTGGATTAAATCATCCTGAAAGAAAGGCTCTAGTCGCTTATTGATTGCTTCAAAATAGCTTGCATTTTCTTCGTCCTTGTGCCATTTGGTTTTGAAGTGGCACATGATTTCAAGAATATGCTTTCTAATATATAGATCTTCTTTGTTGAGTTTGTGGCCTCTAAAAATTGGGATAATGCCCTGCTCAACGAGTTCTTGATATTCTTTTACAGTTTTGACATTTTGAGCAAAAGCAGTCCAAGAATCACTAATTGAACTCATACCAAGACCGATCATCAGCCTCGTATTATTTGTGGTATATCCCATAAAGTTTCTATGCAGTTTTCCCTCATTAAAATGGGTATACAAATGATCGGATTTTAATGCAAAGTGATCCATCCCTATTTCTTCATATCCATTGCGCTCCAAAGCTGCTTTTCCCTCTTCATATAGTTCTCTTTTGGCTTCATTAGATGGGAGGTCATTCTCATCAAAGCCTCGAGATCCAACCCCTTTAATCCAAGGTACATGTGCATAAGAATAAAAGGCTAGTCTGTCTGGTCTAAGTGTATTTGTAAGCTCTATAGTTTCTAACATGCCCTCCAATGTCTGGTGTGGGAGCCCGAAAACTAAATCATGGCTGATAGAGGTGTAGCCAATATCTTTTGACCAATTATGTACCTGAACAACATGTTCAAATGGTTGGATTCTATTAATAGCTAGCTGTACTCTTGGATCATAATCTTGTACTCCAAAGCTTACTCTTCTAAATCCAACATCGTATAATGCTTGTAAGTGTTCTTTAGTAGTATTATTTGGATGCCCCTCAAAGGAAAACTCATGGTCTGCTGTTACTGTGCAATCTGCCTTTATGGTATTTATCAAATGTGATAAAGCATCCGGGCTGAAGAAGGTAGGTGTGCCTCCTCCTAGGTGGATTTCTTTAAGCAGAGGTTTTTCTTGTATTACTTGGAGGTAAAGTTTCCATTCTTTAATAACTGCGCTAATATAGGGGTCCTCTACTTCATGTCTTTTGGTAATGTGTTTATGACAAGCACAAAAGGTACATAGAGATTCACAGAATGGTAGGTGGATGTACAGGCTAATACCATAAGATTTCTCCTTTTGGTAAGTGTCGTAAACAGCTTGCTCCCAATCGCTTAAGTCAATTCCTGACTCATCCCAATACGGAACGGTTGGATACGAGGTGTATCTAGGTCCAGGAACATTATATTTTCTTATCAGTGAGATC
>CAXQNQ010000110.1:0-13887 GCA_964225135.1 Mesoflavibacter profundi | reverse complement strand
ATTGTTATCTGTGTAATCATCATCCGTAAAAGAAAATGACTCCGTTAGTCCTGTGCCTAAGAATGGATAATTATAGACACTATTTGGATTGATAACATCCGGGATTGGTCTTTTAAAACTTTGACCTTGCCATTGCCAGCCCATTTGTGGGTAGACATCCGCATGGCCACTTTTGATAATTCTGTAAGCAGGATCATGCGTATTGAAGCAACAAATATAATTGTATTGACCTTTTACCTCTAGAATATAAACTTCATTATCTTCCGTAATTGGAGTTTCATACTCAAATGCCTGATCAAACGTCATGGTAAATTGGTCGAAAAGAGTCGTATCGCATTGACCAAATGCTGTGGTACCTAAGGATACCATAAAGAACAAACTAAAATGGATTGGTTTCATGTTTATACATTATTGGGTTAACTATATTTCTATAGTAGTGGTGTTTGTTCGTTCAATATGCAAGATGTATTTTATTTTAATTGAACTCAAGTAAAATTGTGTTAAAGCATAGGTAATTCTACATATGGTCCCAAAAACATTATGATTTGTCCTTAGTGATACTTATTTGGAAGAGCCCCTTTTTACTTTCCTCGAAAATTTATGTTTTTGATGAATATTAAAGTTACTTTTGTCGCTGATGATTTTATTAAATTAAATCAGGAATAATCCTTAAGTTATTTATGGAGTTAGGAGTGGGATTGCTCATTATTGTGGTAAGTTGTTTGGTGATTTGGAGAGCTTCCAATGCCTTTGATATTGCTTCGGTATATCTAGGGAGAAACTTATCTGACGGTGTAAGAGGAGCAACCATTAATGCCATCGGTAGCTCTATGCCAGAATTGTTTACTACACTTTTCTTTTTATTTGCTGCTGGTGAGGTAGATAAGTTTGCTGGAGGAATTGCAACTACTGCAGGCTCCGCTATTTTCAATACAATGGTTATCCCCGCATTGGTCATTTTTGCAGTAATTGGTGCAGGGCTTAGCAGAAAAATACAGGTTTCTAAACGGGTAGTTTTACGCGATGGAATCTCTTTAATTATCGCAGAAATTATCCTGTTATATCTAATATCAGGAGACACTCTACATTGGTGGCATGGACTTATTCTAATGGCTATGTATTTGGTATATGTAGTTATACTTTTAGGTTCCATGCGTGGCAAATCTGCCGATGCGGAAGAAGAAGAATTTTATGAAAATGATGGTCTGACTTCTAAATGGAGGGCTTTTATTACCTTAAATTGGGAAGTGGTTTTTGTCAAAAATCAATTAAATGCTAGAAATGCATGGGCTTTGCTATCAGCATCTATGCTCATTATTGGACTGGCTTGTTTTTTCTTGGTTGGCGCATGTGAACAAGTAGCCCACAGTTTAGGTGTTAATACTTATTTCGTGGCTGTAATTTTGGCTTCTGCTGCTACTTCAGTACCTGATACTATTTTATCGTATAAGGATGCCATTGCAGGTAAATATGACGATTCTTTAGCTAATGCATTAGGTAGTAATATTTTTGATGTGTGTTTCGCTTTAGGATTCCCTTTGTTTTTATATACCATAATCTATGGTCCAATTGGTATGCCAGCAGAGACCGTCGATGACATTGCAGAGCTTCGTATCACATTAGTCATACTTACCATTGTTGCTTTCTTTGTGTTCTATTTGGGTAGATACATGGGTAAAGTAAAGGCATTCATCTTAACCGGAACCTATATTTTGTTCACTTCATTTATTATTGCAAAAGCATTAGAAGTAAGTTGGGCTATGCAATTGGGTGATTGGTTAAGGTCCTTGATTTAAGTTCGACTCCATAAAAGTTTTGTGATTGTTTTCATTGGGTATTTAAAATAGTAATTTGCACCTATCTAAATGCTGAATAAAATCCATTCTTATGACTAAGTTGCGCATTAATGGCCACTCACATTTACTGCCTTATCCTGAGCAAATTCCTACCTATTTAAAGGAAAAAGAAATCTTTTGGATAGATGCGGATCGCAAGTATATGTTACAAAAGGATTGGAAAAGACCAGTAACAGATTCTAGTTTCTTCTTGAATGAGAAATTAGAATGGATGGAAAAAAATCAACTCGATCACGCCGTCGTACTTAATCTTTCCCAGTTATATGGTAATGGTTTGTCTCATCAGGACATGAAGTTTGCATTGAGGTTTCAAAACGACTTTAATGCGAAAGTACAGCACGATCATCCATCCAAGTTTACTTGTGGCTTTGTTGTTCATGCAGGTTTTATTGATGGAGCTTGTTGGGAGATTGAGCGATGTGTTGAGGAGTTAGGACTTCAGGTGTTGTGTTTACCGACGCACTACATGGATACTACAGGTAAATGGAAGGGCATATTCAGTAAGGAAACAGCTCCGATATTTGAATTAGCCAATCAATATAAATTGGCTATTGAAGTTCATCCGTATGATGGAGAAAAGATTATACAATTAGAAAATCGAGCTTGGCGATTTCATTTGGTATGGATGATCGCCCAATGTGCAGATGCCTATCATTTTTACACGCTCGATGGTTTATATGATAAATACCCCGACATCCGGGTTTGTTTTGCCCACGGCGGTCAATTGAATCACTTAAATATTGGCAGACGTACACAAGGTTTTGATGGTCGTCCAGACTTGTTTGAAGGTATGAAAAGACCAAGAAAAGCAGTTGGTCATCCCAATATTTTCTTTGACACCCTAGTACATGATACCTTATCATTGGAGCTCATGGTTCGCAGACAACAAGGAACAGACCAAATTGTATTAGGTCTGGATGATCCATACCCATTAGGTGAAATGGAGAGCGATAGACAGTCTTCTTATCCAGGAAAAATCCTTGATCTAGCTGTTGAAGAAGGTGTCATAAGTCCAGCACAACATCAAGAAATTAGTTGTGATAATGTCATTAGGTGGTTATGTGGGGCTGATAGCGAGGCTTTCATTAAAAGAGTACAAGGATAAAAAAAGCTGCATGATTAATCATGCAGCTTTTTTGGTTATCTATCTGGATTAATAAACTGGTATAATGAATCATAATGCGGGATTTGTTCCTGACTTAAATAATAACTTTTAAGAGTTGGATCGTATAGATATGAAATCTCCTCAAAATGGTAGTAATTTCTTTTGATATAATCCTTGTATTTGTCATCATTTAAATCCACGGTGTCAAAGTCTAATATACCTTCCAAATCTATGTGTTCTGAGTGGTGAATACAACGCATCCTTAAGTCCTCATATCCGTCTTGATTAACGTCTATAATCTTTAAATGCCTATCGTTTGGCCAAGGAGTAATTGAACGACCTTGAAGTACAGTTAGATATAGCTCAATTTCGTAATTGGGACGATTATGTGGAGAAACAAAGGCAATTTTGTCTTCATATATCTGCATTAAATGATAGGTTCCACTATATCCGAAGGTTACATAATGCACTAGCATTGTGTATGCATTTGGATCATTCAAATGGATGAATTTAATATCATACGCGCCAAATTTATAAACTATTTCTCCTTTGCTGTTAAGAAGAAATTGTGCTCTGTAGGGCAACGCATTGGTAGGCATATAATATGAATTATCAAAGTCAACATCCATATAATAGAACCAATCGTCAGATCCAGTGATTTTTATTTTTCTGAAGTCATCTAGGTGTGGATTCGAGTCCTCAATTTTTTGGTCAAAACTTCCGGTATAGATGTCATAAATGATATCGTGTTTGATCATAACATCAATTAAGGCCTTATCGTTTGTAGAATCTTTGTAGGCGAAAACCATTTCTGCGAATTCCGGAATATATTGTGAATCTTTGCGAAAAAAATATTCTAAGTCGAAGGGAATAGGACCATTGGCTACAAGCAGATTGTAATCAATTTCAATTTCACTTTCAGATTCAGTTTCTGTTTTAAAAGTACCTTGAACGCTGGGCTCCGATTCGGTTTTTTTTCTATTAGCGATTTCAACTGATTGCTGTTTGGTTTTTTCAGTGTACGCTTTAGAGGTATAACTAGTCTTGTTTTTATTACAGGCAAAGAGTAATAGGCAGATTAATAAATAAAATAATTTACTTTTCACAAGTTTTGAGTTTGAGGTAAAAAAGGTTCTGAATATATATAAAAAAAGGATATAAATTTAATTACATCCTTTTTTTGTTTAACAACAACCCCCACCATCATAATGAAAGGTAGATTCAGAGATAAAGATATCTTTTCGACTCAGGGCTGCTAGAGCTCCAGCCGTTTTATCACAAATAGCTAAAGGTTGATTTTGTAGAAGAGTGTGACCTTTACCATCATCAAAAAAGTCTTCCTCTCCAAAATAAATAGCAGCCTTACCAGTAAATATACAGGGGCCGTCTGCTGGCATAGGATCTTTGATTGCTGCTACTTCTATGGATTCAATATATATCAGTTCCTCTGTAGAGTAATTCACTGGATCTAAAATACGATAGGGCTTTCTAGCTCTTATTTCAATCGTTCCAAAACCTGCATCAGTTAGCATTTTTACATAATCTTGGATAGGTAAACTTCCACTGAGGCAAAGTGCTCTTAGCCTCTCATCATTTCTTAGCGTTTCATTCATGTCCTGCTCACAAGTAGGATCACTCATAACTAGGCGGCCATGTGGTTTTAATACCCTATACATTTCTGCAATGGCTTTTTTGAGATCAGCTTCTTTAAATATATTAAAGAGACAATTCTGTGCAGCTACATCAATACTGTTGTCTTCAACCGGGAGGTTCAGCGCATCACCTTTTTTTAGATCTACAAACTCAGATTTAAACCAGTCGTTTGCTTTCTCCGCAACTACAAAGTTTTTTCTTGACGCCTCTAGCATTTCATCCACTACATCGACTCCTATCACTCCATTTTTTTGTCTAGAGAAATAAGCAAATTGCAATAACTCCATACCACCACCAACACCAACATAAAGGATTTTTGGACTATTACTGAGATCTCTAGCATGTACGGTGCTGCCACAGCCATAATTCATTTCTTGCATGATTTTAGGGACTTTTAGTCCTGGCAATTCCCAAATGGGATTGGTTGTACAGCATAACCCAACATCTGGAGTTAAGGCAGCTTGTTTATACACATCTTTTGTGGTATCTAAGTAACTCATAAAAAAAGTTTGTTCTCGAAAATAAAACATTTATTTAAGTCGTTTCATCAATTGTTGCAGAATTTATTTATCCCTTTACTTAGAACCCTTAAATGCTGTAACATCTAAAAATCATTGAATTAATCTTAGAAATTAAAAACTTAAACATGAGGATACTATTTTTTCTACTTGTACCATTTATTGCCAATGCTCAAATGGTTGGAAAAACGATTTATTCGGACGGAAGTATTGAATCAACAGGAGCCATTGAAAAAGGGATGCCTGCTGGGAAATGGCAATACTTCTATGAGCATGGAACTTTAAAGAAGGAAGGTCATTTTGAAAAAGGATCTGAACATGGATATTGGAAGGAATACTTTCCCAATGAAAAGTTGAAGTCTGCAGGATTATATGAAAAAGGAGTAAAAATTGGGAATTGGAAGTATTATTCTATTAAAGGTGTTTTGGTTAGAGAAGAATGGTGGGAAAAGGGTAGTTTAAAGGATACTAAAACATACCATTAAAATAAAAAAAGCACTTAGTTAAATCTAAGTGCTTTTTTTATTCTAGAATGGACTTGCGTATTCCGGATTATTTAAGAAAACCTCATCTGTAAGGGTGTGCAAGAAGTTGATTAAGTCAGTTTTGTCTTGTTCACTTAGCATGAGACCTGTAGGTTCGGTATTAACCAAGGTAATATCTGTTGTTGCAGATAAATTAATTCCCTCATTATAATGGTCTATAACCTCCTCCAAAGTTTGAAATCTTCCGTCATGCATGTATGGGGCGGTTACGGCAATATTCCTAAGAGTGGATACTTTGAACTTTGCCCTATCATTAGGATTGCCTGTTACCTCTTCTCTTCCTATATCAGTAATTTCGGCATCTGTGTCTAGACCATTATTCATATACTGGTCATTCTCAAAATTAGCACCTCCGTGGCAATGAGCACAATCTGCCCCAGACATATCTGGGAAGAAAGGATTGAATTCTGTTTCAAAAAGTAACCGTCCTCGCTCTTCACTATCTGTTAATTCAACCTCTCCAGCTAAATACTTATCGTATTTAGAATTACTAGAAACGATGCTTAACATAAATTGTTCTAAGGCTAACGCTATATAATTTGAAGTGATTTCTTCTGTATCAAATGCCTTGATGAATTGATCCGGATAAATTTCAGAATTAGTCAATTTTTGAATGACATTATCTAAAGTCTCATTCATCTCTAGAGGGTCTTGAATAGGTAAGAGTGCCTGGTCTCTTAATAGATTTGCTCTTCCGTCCCAAAAGAATTCATTAGTATGCCAGGCCATATTGAAAACGGGCATGGCTTGTCTTGCTCCAGGTAAGTTGTCAACACCTATTGAAAATTGATTTTTATCAGAAAATCCATCTATTTGAACATGACAATTAGCACAAGCTTGACTATTGTCTTTGGATAATAATGTTTCGTAGAACAACATCTTACCAAGTTTTACGCCTTCAATTGTCAGAGGATTATCTGATGGAAGAGTAGGACTAGGTAGATTCCCATACTCCAGTGAAAAGGGTGTGTCATCGTAGGTTACTTCTAATAATTGAGCGCCATCATCTTCCTGACAGGCAGAAAACAATAGAACAACCGATAGAAACAAACCAATAATACTTATTAGACCTCTCATTTTATTTATAAAGCGTATTTGTGACAAAATAATCGTCAGTTAAAGATAATAAAAAGGAAATCAGATCATGTTTCTCTTGTGCATTTAGTTGAAAATTTGCCATTTCCTGACTTTTATTTACATGGTTCTTACCTCCTGATTGGTAATGATCTATTACCTCACTAAGAGTAGTAATAGAACCATCATGCATGTATGGCCCTGTTAATTCAATGTTTCGTAATGTAGGAACTTTAAATAACGCAAGATCAGCTGGGTCTCCAGTAAGTCTTAACCTACCTTCATCTTGGTAGGATTCATAAAGTCCATTGTTTGCAAAACTGTAGTTGGTAAAATTAAACCCGTTATGACAAGAGGAGCAATTGGTTCTTTCACTAAAAAACAAGTCTTTACCTCTTATAGCTGATTCAGAAAGGGCATTTTTTCTATCATAATTACTATATAAATCATATGGACTTAATCCACTAATCAGGCTTCGCTCAAAACAAGAAAGTGCTCTGGTGATTACAAAAGGATCGGGTAATCGATCATAAGCATCTAAAGCCATTTGTATGTATGTAGAATCTTGATTTAATCGTTCGGCGATCAAAAGAATATTGAAGTCAAATTCATTATGCTCTTGAATGGGAACAAGAACCTGCATTTCTAAAGTTGGAACTCCTCCTTCTCTTGTGAAGTAAGGATGGTAGCCAATATTAGCTAAAGTAGGAGCATTTCTTGTTCCGGATCTGTTCATTGCACCAGTACTAAATACCTCTTTATCACTAAAAGCTAAAGATGCTTGATGACAGCTCGAACAACTTACGGATTGATCAACAGATAATATTGGATCATAGAACATCCTTTTGCCAAGCTCCCATCTCGATTGGGTAAAAGAATTATCTTCGGGATGTTCCATGACAGGAAATCCTCTTGGAATTTCCATAAGCTTGTCAGAGATAGGTATAGCAACCTCATCATTCACGACATCGCATGAAGTGAGGATAAATAAAGCAGATAGGATAACTCCAACAACCCTTTTCATAATTTTATTTAATCACTAATTTTTTGCTAGTGATTCCATCGTTACTAAAAAGTAATACATGGTAAACACCAGGCATATTGATATCAAATTGTAGTGATCTTTGATTAGGTGCAAAAGGGAAAGTTTTTAATATTTTCCCCTGAGCATCAATTATTTGAATTTGCTCAAATGCTGTTTGATTTTCTACTTCAATAGTAACTTGTCCAGAAGTAGTAGGATTAGGGAAAATTTTGAATTTAGCCGTTGTTTGTTTTCCAATTGTAGAGGTATTTGGATCAGCAGGGGCGAAAACATAATCACGGAAATTTTCTAAACATTGTTTCGCTTGAAGCGTTTCCCCATGAACAATTATTCCTGAGTTCACACCAATGTCCTCTAATGCTCTGTTGTAATCAGCATCTAGGTCAATCAATAAGCTTCCATTTTCTGACTGAATATTTAAGGCTACTGAAGTTTGAAAATAATTATTATCACCTAATCCATGCAATTGAATCATTTGATTAAAAGCATTCCCTCCATTACCTTCTAAAGCCACAAATCTATATCCAGCTGTCCAGCCCCAATGCATAGATGGCCATTGGGGTGCAAGAGGGTGGTTTGCATTGTATGTTGAAGGATCAAGATGATTATGAGCTTCATCTACTCCAACGGAAAACTGAATAGATTCAACTTGAGTCATATCAAAATTCCCAAGACTAATCATCGTTTCCTCAGTGGCATCTACGAGAATATATAAATCCTCAATGACCTGTACTTGTCCTCCGTCATGAGTCACTGCAATCTCAGCTATATAATATTCTAATCTATTGATATTAAAATCATGATCTAAGTTATTTGTAGAAGGAGCATTATAAGCAAAGTCATTAGAACCTAGTTTGTGATTGATTCTTAATTCTACATCAGTTTGGCCATTAACAACATGGCAAGCAAACAAGGCGATTATTATAATATATAATTTTTTCATAATACATAAGGTTTATGATATAAAATGCTATTGAAGTCTATTTCTTATTGATCCTATAATTTTTTAAATCTATAAGAATATGAATTACCATCTTTTAATATGCACTTGAGGATATAAAATCCTGATTCTAAATTAGTTATATCTATTTGAGATGAGGGTCTCTTATTGGAAATATATTTTCCTGATACATTGTATATTTCTAAATAACTTAATTTTTGGCTATTACTAACAAACAAATAATTCTCTGCTGGGTTTGGGTAAACTTGAATTTTATTATTTGGTATGGTTTCATTTGACACCGGAGACAGATTGCCAAACATGTATTTGACCGTATTTGTTGACGAGGATTCAATCGCCAGATGAATACCAGTTGGTCCAAGTTTTATATCGGCAGCGTTAAACACCTCAGTCAATACGGTGTCTACTTGAAAGGGTTCATTGGATGTTATATCTGAAGTATAAGCTACTTGCAGCTTGGAGCCTAAGTAATTTTCTCTCCAACAAATCGCTACCTCTGTTCCAAAAGCACTTATTCTAGGGAAATTTTTGCTGGTGGTGGGAGATCCCTCACTTAGATTATTTACATATTCAATTTCACCAGTATAAATATTCGTTTTGGAAAGGTAAACTTGATTTCCTGAAAGAAAAACGGCGTAAATAAAGTCGCCAACAATTGCGCCATCTGGTCCACTAGCTGGACAAGACGTGATCTGCCAACCATTATTATCCACAGCAAAACCGGAATCAAATGAATTTCCATTATCCGTTGATATTCCTGCCCAAATATCTCTAATATTATTTAAGTTGTCTCTATATAATAGGACTACATTATCATCCTGTGAAAATAGGGCTGCAGGGCAACAATCGCATGCTTCACTAACACCTCCAGACCAACCACTAGCTATATTTTCCAACGAAAACGTTGATCCATAATCCGTACTTCTACGTATGACATATTGAGGATTGTGGCCATTACTTTCCATTTTCATGATCGTGGCTATTGGCTGTCCTGTTTGGTCTATTGTCAAACTAGGAAATCTAGAACTATAGTTACTGTAGGATTCTAATGGAGTAGGGGTAGCAAATGAATTTCCATTATCAAAAGACCTTACTAGGTATGTTTTGCCTCCCCAGCTTTGGTGCATAAATCCAACATAAATAGTATCATTTCTAGCAGCAATATCTGCTCCTGTCCAATTAGCTGTATAGGCAATTGTTGTATCGTTATTGAGTTGGATGGGATTGGTAAAGATCCCTGATTCCATTTTGGAAAAATAAATATGGCCTTGATGACCCCAGGTAATCAAAGGTTGATTGTTGCCATTAAGTTCTATTCTAGGATAGGATCTTCCAAAGGAGGAACTAGCTACTTCTATTGGATCGGTCCAAAAGAACTGTTCCTGAGCAATGCTTGAGAAAAAACAAAGGAATACAAGTTGGATTAGAAAAATATATCTCATATGAAAATCTATTATAGAAACCGATTAAAAATACTAATAGTTAATCAATATTTTATTTTTCTTAAAAAGGTATTTAGGAATTTTAAACTAAGTGGAGTCATTACCATAAAAAAAGCCTCCAATTGAGGAGGCTTATTATCTTGTACCGAAGGCGGGAATCGAACCCGCACTCTGTTGCCAGAACTGGATTTTGAATCCAGCGCGTCTACCAATTCCGCCACTTCGGCTGCTTTGGTTAAGCGGATGCGAATTTAAGTAAAGATTCTTGAATACGCAACAAATACCTGTTTTTTAGATAAAATATTTTGATCCGTTCTAAGGTGCCTGTTTGACTCGTTTTTGCATCATAAGCTAGCATGTCAGCTTTGATGTTTTCTAATAAATTTGAACTAGAATTTTTTAGCTCCTCCTGACAGGAATCATATATGGATTGATCGAAATCAAACTGCAATTCCATTACCTTTTCATTGAAGTCCATCATCTCCATAAGAAAAGATTGTGGTAGCTTGTTACTACCTTCTTCGCCCATACAATCTTCAAGCTCTAGTATGTACTTCATTCTGGATTCAAAATCACCTAAGATTTTGTAAGCCTTATTATTTGTAACAGCTAACTGCATAATTTCTGCTTGTTTAGCTGGAGATTCCATCGTGTAGAAATCTGGATGATATTGCTTACTATTTTGATAGAACTTGCTTTTTAATTGATCTTCATCTAAAAAGAAGCGAGGTTCGATTTCAAAAAACTCAAAGTAATTCATAATTGAAGCTTTACATACAACCTCTCATGAAGTCTAGTCCATTGACCAATATCATTAATGCAAGTACAACGATCAATCCAAATACGTTGGCGATCTCCATGAACTTGTCTCCTGGAGGTCTACCAGTTACAATTTCATAAAGCAAAAACATCACATGGCCTCCATCCAAAGCTGGAATAGGTAATAGGTTCATGATAGCTAATATCAAAGATAAAGAAGCGGTAAGTGTCCAGAACTTATACCAAACCCAGTTAGAACCAAACATTTGAGTAATAGAGTAAAATCCTCCAACACTATCTTTGAGCTTAATATCGTTATTAGCTATTCTTTTGTAGGCTTTTAATTGGCTACCTAGGAAGTTTACACCTGCCTTAATTCCTGCAGGAATAGCTTCCCCAATGCTATATTTCTTTGTAGACAAATCAAAATAACGATCATTACCATAGCTGAAAACACCAATAGTACCAGCGGCTGTAGTAGTCAGTAGGGTGCTTCCAGGCACACCATCTCTAACATACGAAACCAATATTTCAGTACTGTCTTTTCCTGCTACAGCAGCCTTAAATTCATCATAGTAGGAAATAGCGATACTATCAATACCCGTAATGCTATCATTCACCATCAGACCGGCTTTATCTGCTGGAAAGCCTTTAGAAATTTTTCCGATTACAAATGGTGTTCGTGGAATAAATAGGTCTTTATCCTTGTTTTCGTATGCTGAAAGGATTTGAGAAAAAGCTGGATCAATATCTATCGTTTGTTCTACACCATTCCTTTTAACAACCATTTCTGTAGCACCATCTATTACAATAGCTTGAGTGATAAAGGCATCGTTGAAATTATCAAATGGTTCACCACCAATACTTAATATATGATCTCCATTTTCTAAACCTAATTCCAATCCTAATGAATCGGCATAAATTCCATAGGTTGCATCTTCTGCAGCCAGGTAGCTATCTCCCCAAACGAATTTCACCATTCCAAATAGAATGAAACCTAGAATTACATTGACGGTAATACCACATAACATAATAATTAGTCTCTGCCAGGCTGGTTTTGAACGGAACTCCCATTCTTTAGGTTCTTGTTTGAGTTGTTCTTTATCAAAACTCTCATCCACCATACCTGCTATCTTAACATAGCCCCCAAGCGGAAGCCAGCCGATTCCATATTCTGTATCACCTTTTTTAAACTTGAACAAGGAGAACCAAGGATCAAAGAATAAGTAGAATTTCTCCACTTTTGTATTGAATAATCTTGCTGGGATAAAGTGACCCATCTCGTGTAATACGACTAGAATCGATAAACTAAGAATTAATTGTCCTATTGCAACTACAACTTCCATTCCTTCTATTGGTTATTTCTAATGTATGTTTAGTACTTTTTCAAAACTGAAAAGATATGAATATCTGCTACAAAAGTACTTTTAATTTTAAGATTTATGAAATGTAAACTTTCATAAATAGCTTTAGCTTTGTAATACAATAACAGATCATTTATGCAGGTGTTTTATTCTACACAAAGATCGGGTGATTTTTTTATTCTTAACGAAGAAGAATCCAAGCATTGTATCCGAGTTCTTCGTAAAAAAGAAGGAGATCAAATCCATCTTTTAGATGGGGAGGGAGGATTCTATTTGGGTGAAATATATGAAGCGAATAAGCATAAGACCGCTGTCAAAATTATTACGGAAGAACAACAAGGTCCTTTTCCTGGCATGCAAACGATCATTGCGGTTGCTCCAACAAAGAATATGGCTAGATTAGAATGGTTCATTGAAAAAGCTACTGAGATTGGTATTGGTGAATTTCATTTTTTCTTTGCTCAACATTCTGAGCGCGTAAAATTACGGATGGATCGATTAGAGAAAGTAGTCCTTTCAGCCTGTAAACAATCCCTTAAAGCTAAGATACCTAGCTTGCATGAAGCAGTTTCATTTACCGATTTAATAAAAAAGTATGCCAATTTTGAAGGGCAAAAGTATATTGCTCACTGTCAAAAAGGAGAACAAGTATTGTTAAAGGATACTTACTATAGGAATACACCCATTATTATATTGATAGGTCCAGAGGGTGATTTTTCTCCAGCGGAAATACAATTAGCTATAGATTCAGGGTTTCAAGAATTAACTTTAGGTGAGTCAAGGCTTAGGACAGAGACGGCAGCATTGGTTGCTTGCCACAGTATTCAATTTTTAGACATGTAATTACAGTTTTATAATGAGATATTCTTTGATTATTTTTTTAGGCTTTATTGGTATTAATCTTTTTGGACAATACGATAACAAATTAGCATTATTAAAATATAATGGAGGAGGAGATTGGTATGCCAATCCAACGGCTTTACCTAACTTAAGTTTGTTCTGTAATGAAGCATTAGGAACTCGGATAAATCCAGATTATGCTACAGTAGAAGTGGGCTCAGCTGAACTATTCAATCATCCTTTTGTCCATTTAACTGGCCATGGTAATGTAGTTTTTTCTGAGTCTGAGGCATATAATTTAAGGATGTATTTGATGTCTGGTGGTTTTCTGCATATTGATGACAACTACGGATTAGATCCCTTTATTAGATTAGCTATGAAGTCGGTTTTTCCCGAACTTGATTTTGTTGAATTACCCTTTGATCATCCCCTTTATCACCAATCTTTTGATTTTGATTCTGGTTTGCCTAAGATTCACAAGCATGACGAACAAGCACCTAAAGGATATGCCTTAATATGGGAAGGCAGGGTGATTTGTTTTTATAGTTATGAAAGTGATTTGGGTGATGGTTGGGAGGATGAAGATGTGCATAAAGATCCAGCAGAACTTAGATTAGCAGCCCTAAGAATGGGAGCCAATTTGGTTCAATTTGCTTTCACAGGTTCCATAAATGATTGATGGAGAACTAATCCCAGATTAAATTTCTTCTCCTGTAAATGTAAGA
>CAXQNQ010000109.1:0-15068 GCA_964225135.1 Mesoflavibacter profundi | reverse complement strand
ATTCTTGATTTTTGTTTGTAGAGTTGAAGCATGTGCTTTTGCTTTCTGCTCTCATAAAGGTCAGAAGCATATTTCGTATGAAAACTATGTTCTCTTAAGAAGTTAAGTTCAAATTCAATCCACTCATATTCAGACATGATGATATTCTTATGTAAGGCCATTTCATGTCTAAGTTTACCTGTTCTAGCCCAATAGGTTTTTTTCCCGATATGGGATAGGTCGGCATCACAAAGAATACCCTCTAGAGTTGTTTGAGGTTGTTGAGGAACTTTAGTAGCTAAAATACAAGACTTTATAATCTCAATATTTTCGCTTGGATAGTTCCTTTCTTCTAGAAATTCTTGGGCATACAGTGCAGACCTTTGTTCGTGGCCGAGCGGTCCTTGGTCATATCCAGTATCATGGAACCAGGCTGCTAATTGAAGGATTTCTATATCGGTATCATTCAATTCATTGGCATGGCCAATCTCAACTACTGATTCAACTACATTACAGGTATGCTCAAAATCATGGAATACGAATGTTTCTTCAATTTTGTCCTGCATAAATTGCTCTACAAAAAGTTGAGCTTGAGCTAAAATCCCAGTAGGTGGTAATCCTTGTTCCATGATTTATAGTTAAGCTGCGAAATATACTAAAAACAGCAAAGTCCTCTTGTGTACTTTGTCTTTCTTGCTGCTCTAATTTAATAAATGTTTTGCCCATTTATTAGAAAAAGGGCCTCAGCCCTTTATACATCCCATTCAAAAAGATTTGATTGTCCATTTGTATCTTCTTTCGGTGGAGTTTTTGGAAGAACAGCGGCAACTTTTGCAAGTTTTCTATCACTTAATTTGTTGCCAAGCGCTTTCCAGCCTTTAACATCTATGAATTCCTCTAGCTTTAAGTTGCCTTCCATCTTTTTGCCTTGAAGTGTGAAATGGTAACTGATCTCATTTTGGTTTTCTAGAGAGCAGAATAGGAGTTTAGATTTGGCATGGTCAGAAATGAATAGCTGTTTTTCGTTCGTTTTGCTAGTTTCAATTTGGAATCGTTTAACCATGGTCCAACCTTTATTGCCATCGAAATATACAGCAGATACGACCACATCTTTGGAGAGTTTCTTGATGTCGCTCATCTCATTCGGATTAAACTTGAGATTTTCAATGTATTCTTTTAATTCGTAGCTGCCATCATTATATACGGCAAGGATTAGGTCTCCTGTGTCAAATCCACCCAAGAATTTTCCTCTTTCTTCTGTATTAAGTCTACCTGAAACGGTGTCCATGTAGACATTTAATGCTCCTAAACTAGATTGGCCTTTTTCTAGCAAAGATACTTTACGAACAGGGTATTTGGTCAGCGTGTTTCCTTGAGAAGACCTTCCTTTAATAGCAAGTTCCGAAAAGTCGAACTCAAATATCTTGTTTCTGGCCTTTGACCCTTGGCTCAATTGAACTTGAACGACCTCACTTTCTCCGTTTGGATTGGAGGTAAAATAGAGTACTTTACTTCCTTTGGATCCTTTTGTTAAATCGTACTCTTTGTCTCTAGTTATGGCTTTTACATTAAATCTCTTAGCAAAGGTTTTTCCTGATTCCCCATCTAAGTAGACCATATTATAGGTAGTCCTTTCATCTCCCTTTTTCCATGTATCTACATGTAGTATGTCTTTCCCAACAAAGGTTTTATCAGATATTCTAGACACTAAGAACTTACCGTCTTTTCTGAATACTATGATGTCATCGATATCAGAACAATCTTTCACGAATTCGTCTTTCTTGAGGCTTGTACCAATGAAGCCTTCTGCTTTGTTGACATATAACTTGGTGTTATTGGCCACAACTAATGCAGCTTCTACTTTTTCAAAGCTGGAAATTTCTGTTCTACGTTTTTTGTCTTTACCATATTTATCCAACAGATTTTGGAAGTAGGCTATGGCAAAATCAACTAAATGAGCCAGATCGTATTTAACTTGTTCTAGTTCCTCTTCAAGACCTTTAATCAACTCATCGGCTTTAAAAGTATTGAATTTGGAAATTCGCTTTATTTTAATTTCAGTTAATTTGACAATATCATCTTCCGTAACAGGTCTAATTAATTGCAGTCTTAAATCGTTAGCTTTGGCTTTTTCGCCTGGTTGTATCAAATATTGCTTCAGTTCTTTATCAATGATCTGGATAACGGCTTCCCAAGATTCTGCTTCCTCTATTTCTCGATAAATTCTTTGCTCAATAAATATTTTTTCTAAAGAGGAGAACTGCCATTTCTCTTCTAGTTCAGCTTTTTTTATTTCAAGTTCTAACTGCAGAAGATCCTTGGTGTGCTCTGTTGAAATCTTAAGTAATTCATGGACATTGGTGAATAACGGTTTGTCATCAACAATGACACAGGCATTAGGAGATATAGATATTTCACAATTGGTAAAGGCATACAACGCATCTATCGTAACTTCTGGTGAAATACCGCTGGCTAGATCTATTAAAATTTCGACTTCAGCAGCAGTATTATCAACTACTTTTTTGATTTTAATTTTTCCTTTATCATTTGCTTTGATAATGGATTCAATTAAGGAAGTTGTGGTTGTCGAAAAAGGAATCTCAGTAATCCGGAGTTGGTTCTTTTCAACAATCTCAATCTTGGCTCTAACTTTTATTTTTCCTCCACGGGCTCCTTTACTGTACTCACTTGCATCCATAATCCCCCCAAAAGGAAAATCAGGCAAAATTTTGAAGGGCTTCTCTTCTAAAATTTTGATGGCACTTTTAATGAGTTCGTTGAAGTTATGGGGTAATATTTTCGTGGACAGTCCTACGGCAATTCCTTCGCCACCTTGAGCTAAAAGTAATGGGAATTTCATTGGAAGATTAATGGGCTCATTCTGTCTTCCATCATAGGAAATTTGCCATTGGGTTGTTTGGTTATTGAAGGCTACAGCCAGCGCAAACTTAGATAAGCGAGCTTCGATGTATCTAGAAGCTGCAGCGCCGTCTCCAGTACGATTATCTCCCCAGTTTCCTTGGCAGTCAATCAATAAATCTTTTTGACCCATATGTACAAGGGCATCACCGATAGCAGCGTCACCATGCGGGTGTAAAGACATAGTATTACCTATAATGTTGGCCACTTTTGTGTATCGACCATCATCCATTTTTTTCATGCTATGCAGGATTCTTCTTTGCACAGGCTTCAGTCCGTCCAAGGCGGCAGGTACTGCACGCTCTAGAATTACATATGAAGCATAGTCAAGGAAGTACTCTTTGTACATGCCTCTTAAGCCATTATTGTTGTCTGCGGTCATCTCTGATGTAGAAGTATTTGAAAAATCCATTCGAAACTATATTTCTTCTCCCCTAGGTAAGTCTATGTTTCTTACCCTTTATTTATCAAAAAAGTTCAGTCCAAGTATTGTCTAAGTTGAAAATTTAGAAGGACAGGTAAGCTGTTAAAGTAATAGGAATTTTTCTTTTGAGCAAACATTTTTTGCTAGTTATCTAAAGCATTAGTCTAGAAAAAAGATCATGAAATTGTAAGGGTCGTTCTAGTTAATTGAATGTGAATAGTTTGTTAATGCTGTTGGAAGCTTGTATATTAAAGCAGCATTAACCAATGCGTAATCGTTAAAACCAAGTAGGTTATTTTGTAACTACACCAAGCATTATGAAGATTTCATTACCCTTAAGTACCACAGAGCAGGATTTAATCCAAGCATGTGTCTTGAGAAAGAGATGGGCTCAAAAATTTATTTACGAGAGCTATTATTCTCCAATGCTAAATGTCTGTATGCGTTATTCAAACAATTCTGATGATGCCAGAGATATTTTGCATGATGGCTTTATAAAGGTGTTCAAACATATTCACAAGTTTGAAGTTGGAACATCATTTGATGCTTGGATTAGGAGATTGATGATTAATACCTCGATAGATTATTATCGAAAATTAATCAAACGTCGTACGGAGGATTTAAATGTAGTTATGGATTTAAAAGGTAAAGATGTCGATGCCATAAGCCGATGCAGTGAAAAAGAGATTTTGGCGGCTGTACAGTCTTTAACACCTGCCTACAGAGCAGTATTCAACTTGTATGTTATGTAGGGATACTCGCATAAAGAGATTGGGAAAATGCTAAATATTAATGAAAGTACCTCCCGATCAAATCTTGTTAAGTCAAGACAAAAATTGAAAGAATTTATTGAGTCCAATTACTTGTAAGAACTGAAATGACAAAACATAGCTCAAAATTTGACGCTACTTTTAGAGATCAACTTAATAATCTCCCGCTTGACAACAGCACGATGTCATGGGATGCTATGTTTGAGCGTATGTCAGCTATGGGCTTAAGTGATTTGGAATTAAACGATATTCAAATACAGCAAAAACTAAATGCTGCGGATGCAGAGGCAACGGTATCTAATCCAGATTGGAATGCATTCGAACAAATTTTGGATAGCGAAGAACAAGTGTCTAATAGCATTTTTGATCAAGGTGTTCGATCTAAATTAAATCAAGTTAGTCCACTTTACACGAGTAATAGTTGGGATGACTTTTACTTCATTTATAGAAATTATATCAGCCTTAGGAGACAATGGTTCCTTTCTAGGTTTATTGAATTCAGCTACCTGATTATTTTATTTATGTTCATGGGTAGCATGGATTTTAATTTCGGTGATAAGGAGGTAGAGCAAGGAGCACTTATTATTCAACAAAATGCTTCTGAGGAATTTGTTGACCAAACCAATTCGGGGATTATTGCTTTACCACCATCGATTACTACTCTTACAGAGTCGGAGGAAGAACCAACAGCAAACATTGCTACATATGGTGTTGCTGATGAATCAGCGCGTGTGGATGATTTTAATCAAGATAAAACTATAGCTAGCGCGGATTTGGTTTCTTCAGTTTCACTAGAAAATGATATCCCTGTTCAATCTCTGGTCAATCAATTTAGTCTTCTACATCTCAATCAAAGACCTATATTTAACCAGTCATTAGAGCTTCCTGAACAAACTGCACTTATTACAGTAAATTCGCCAGTTCAGGTTTTATTTGGATTATACTATGGACATACTGCCATATTTAAATCATCTATTAAAGAAGGTTTACTTCAGTCAATAGATTACGATCAATTTATGTTATCCAATTTTATAGGTTTTGATCTAGCAGTTAAAAAGAATAAGTTGGAATACTTTGCTGGAGTTCAGTATAGAGAGAACACCAATATGCAAGAGATTTATCAAGATGAGGTTAGGTCTGTTGAGGCTGTTCAAGTTCTTCAAGTTCCTGTAGGTATCAAGTTTGCTTTCGGAAATGAAGCTAAGAAGGGTAGGCCATACGCTAAATTCGGATCTACAGCGAGTATAGTGGTTCAAGCTGAACCAGAGGCTGAATATCCATTAAATGTAAGCGATAGCAGATCTGCACTACCTGCACCTAGCACTTCTAAAGAAGAGGATATCGCTCCACCCGCACCAGTTTTAGATGATTTTAAAAACGGCTATTTCTCTTTGGATATGGGTATTGGATATGAGTATCAGTTTACTGATTTTGGAAGACTTTTCATGGATATTGATTATCGCTACCAAGTCAACAATTTTAAAACAACGGTGATAAATCCTAATTATTACCTTCGAGATAACCTATCCATCCGGTTTGGTGGACGCTTTATCATCGAGTAGGGAAGATAAGAAACCCTTAATACTATCCTGAGCGGTTGAACTTAAAGTAAAATGACTGCCTTCCACTATTTCCATTTTCAAGGTCCATCTAGACTTGTTGTATTTTTTTATTGGGGTTGTTTGGTCATTCTTGCCAAACCATACTCGAGCTTCTCCTAATATGGATGGATTTGAACGTATTTCATTTAGATATTTATTGCTTACTGCGAGTAATTTCCACAGATGGAATAGTTGAGCCTTTTCGATATTGCTTTGATGCAATTGTAAAAACTGAAAAGCTACGGGTTTGATTATTCTTGTACGGTGTAAGAATGCCGCAAGTTTCAATAGTATATTCCCCTTGAGTAGTATTTTCCCAATTGGACTTAGAAGAGTGAATGCCAACTTATTGATGAATATTTTGGTGTACACAGTAGTTCCTAATTCTGGTCCATAGAATACGGTGGCTGTAGGCCCTTTTTGCATACCTGCAGCAGCAATGCAAGCTATTCTAGCTCCAAAGCTATGTCCAGCAAATACCAATGTCTTTTCGGGATACCAAGCTTGTATTTCTTCTATGATATGACCAAAATCCTTTGCAGCAATATCTATAGGTTTAAGTTTAGTTTGGCCATGGTAGGGTAAGTCTACGGCAATAAGATGTGCATCATTTTTGAGAAAACTGAAAACTTTCTGGGCAAAAAAAGCATCTTTAGAATAGGGATGAAATAGAATAATCAGGAGCTTTGAGTCGTTCCATTGATCTACACAATGAAAAGATCCCCATTTAGATGCTATAAATCTAGACACAGAATGATTTGTCATAAGGAAACTCGCTGTATTATGATCAACAATATACGAATGAGCAGAATTTTTATCTTACTTTTTTCCATAGGGCTCCTGGCTTCCTGTGATCATACTTCATTCCCTCAAGAAGTTAAAGCACCAATTGATCATGTGATTTGGGATGAATTACTACAGGTACACGTAGATACCAATGGATGGGTGGATTATAAAGGTTTGGCCAAGGATAAAGAAAAGCTTAACGAGTATTTAAGGCTATTGAGTGAAAATCATCCCAATACAAATTGGTCCGAGGCTCAGCGGAAGGCCTATTGGATTAATACCTATAATGCATTTACTGTAAAACTCATTGTGGATCATTATCCAATAGGAGGTATTAAAGAGATCAAAAAGGGTATTCCTTTTTTGAATTCTGTTTGGGATATTGATTTGATTGATATCCAAGGAATGTCTTACACCCTTAACGATATTGAGCATCAGATTCTTCGCAAAAGATTTAATGATCCTAGAATTCATTTTGGGATCAATTGTGCTTCTTATTCTTGTCCAAGATTGCACTACAGGGCTTATGATCCCAAACATCTAGACATACAGCTGGAGCAAGCAACGGTTGACTTTATTAATGATACTAAAAGGAATATTGTTAAGTCAGATGAGCTGAAGTTATCGAAAATTTTCTCTTGGTTTGGTAAAGACTTTAAACGTGGAGATATGACACTCAAGAAGTTTATAAATAAGTATGCCATAGAGCCCGTAGGAGCGGAGGTTGAAATAGAGTTTTTGGACTACGATTGGAGTTTGAATGAAAGTAGAAATAAGGTGATATAAAAAAGAGAGCTATCAACTAGCTCTCTTTTGGTTTATAGTGTTCCGCGTAATTCTTGTTCTCTTTCTATGGCTTCAAATAGTGCTTTGAAGTTTCCTTTTCCAAAGGATTGTGCTCCATTTCTTTGAATAATCTCATAGAAAACTGTTGGCCTGTCTTGAACAGGTTTGGTGAAGATTTGAAGTAAATACCCTTCTTCGTCTCTATCGATAAGGATATTTAGCTTTTTCAATTCTTCGATATCCTCCTCAATTTCACCTACACGATCCAAAACGGTATCGTAGTATACTTCTGGTACATATAAGAAATCCACTCCTTTACTTCTCAGTTTACCAACTGTTTCAATAATATTATCCGTGGCTACTGCTATATGTTGTACCCCGGCACCTTTATAAAAGTCTAAATATTCTTCTATTTGTGATTTCTTTAGACCTTGCGCGGGTTCATTGATAGGAAATTTGATATAACCATTACCGTTCGAAACTACCTTGGACATTAAAGCGGTGTATTTGGTAGAAATGTCCTTATCATCAAAAGTGATTAATAATTTAAATCCTAGCACATCTTGGTAGAATTTAACCCACTTGTTCATATCCCCTAATTCCACATTGCCAACGCAGTGGTCTACATATTTTAGACCTATATCATCTACAGGATATGCACTTGTTCTAGCTTCAAATCCGGGCATAAAAGCACCATCATAATTGGAACGTTCCACTAAAGCATGAACGGTATTGCCATAGGTTTTAATCCCAGCCATTTTGATCGTTCCGTTATCATCACTCAAGGTAGTTGGTTCAAAAGCAGACTCCGCTCCTCTGTCTAACGCAATTTTGTAAGATTCTTCTGCATTATTTACCCATAATGCGAGTGTTTTTACACCATCACCATGTTCGGCTACATGTTTGGCAATCTTATGCTCAGGATTAAGTGCTGCACTTAATACCAAGCGAATTTTTCCCTGTTGTAAAACATAAGATACCATATCTCTTGATCCAGTTTCAGGACCCTTGTATGCAATCAGTTTGTATCCAAAAGCTGCTTGATAATACAATGCAGATTGTTTAGCATTTCCGACATAGAACTCTATGTAATCTGTTCCATTGATTGGGAAAGCATCCGTCATAACTGATGTTGCAGTATTTGTTGTAGTGTTCATATTTGTGATTTATTCTATCCAGCTTTTATAATAATCCGGGTCTTCTAATTCGAAGGCCTGTTTAGTCATAATTAAAGGTGCAAAAGTGTCTACCATGACCGCTAGTTCATGGGTACCTTTTTTACCGATACTTTTCTCCACAGTACCTGGGTGAGGTCCATGAGGTATTCCTCCTGGGTGTAGTGTAATCATGCCTTTTTCAACATGCTTTCTACTCATAAAATCTCCATCCACGTAGTACAATACTTCATCTGAATCAATATTAGAGTGATTGTATGGAGCGGGTATAGCTAAAGGATGGTAATCGTATAATCTAGGCACAAATGAGCAGATAACGAATCCCCTCGCCGCAAACGTTTGATGTACTGGTGGTGGCTGATGGACTCTACCAGTAATAGGCTCAAAATTATGTATGGAGAATGCATAGGGGTATACATAACCGTCCCAACCTACTACATCAAATGGATGATTCAAGTAGGTATAAGGGTACATCATATCCTGTTTCTTGATAAAGAATTTGAAATCGCCCTTTTCATCAATGGTCTCCAAATCTTGAGGCTTACGAATATCGCGTTCACAGAATGGGGAGTGTTCCATCAATTGTCCAAACTGATTCCGGTATCTCTTTGGTGTAATGACTGGACTACTACTTTCAATAATTAAAAGTCTATTGTCTTTACTATCAAATTCTAATTGATATATGGTACCTCTAGGAATAACCAAATAGTCGCCATACTCAAAAGGAATTTGACCATAAGGCGTTTTTAGCCGGCCTGTCCCCACATGTATGAAAATAACTTCGTCTGCATCTGCATTTTTGAAGAAATAGTCTGTCATGCTCTTAGTCGGTGCAGCCAAAGAGATTTTACAATCCTTATTGACTAGAACAGGTGTTCTAGACTTCAAGTAATCCGATTCTGGAGCTACATTAAATCCTAGAAGAGATCGATGTTTTAATTGTTTGTCGTTAATCAATTCAGGCGCCACGGAGTAGGGTTCTCCTACTTGAGTGATTTGTGTAGGCGCATTGGCATGATACAATATGGCATAATTATCACTAAAGCCTTCTGTGGAAAACAGTTCTTCGTGGTATAAACTACCATCTTCCTTGCGGAACTGGGTATGCCGCTTTGGCGGTATTTGTCCTAAAGAATAATAGTGCATAGTTTGATAGTTTAAATGGTATTAAGGTTTTCAAATATATGGTTCAAGGCAGTCTTTAATTGTTCGAGTTGTTTATGGTTTAGTCCCGCATACGCTTTTTGACGAAATACATGTACATGCGGCATGACTTGACTAACCAGTTGTTTGCCATGTTTCGTGAGGCAAATCTTGAACCTTCTTCTGTCTGTTGGATTCGGCACACGTTCTACATATGCTTTTTTACATAGAATATCTATGATACGAGTAATGGTAGGTGCATCCTTAAAGGTCTTTGAAGCTAACTCTATTTGACCTTGTCCATTACTTTGGTTGAGTTCTTGCAATACAACCCATTGATCAACAGTAATGTTGAAATCATGATCTTTTAAAACCTGTTGGAAGGATTGCTTCATCTTTTTTGAACTGCGTTCAATGATAAAGCCAGTCATGTACTCGGTTAGTTGTAAAACATCAACAGTCATTAGCAAACGATTTGTTGCTAAGATAATAATTGTTTTACTAACTAAATATAAGTTTTGGGATTAATTTTTCTCCTTAAGGTCAAATGGCATTTCCCAAATGGGAAGGCCTGTCTCAGGATCTAAGACCACCATATTACCCTTATTGTAGTTTTTATCATCGATATAGATCACAGTAGTATTTTTAATTTCCTTCTGCATCGACGCACTTATAAAGGTTGATTTTACATTAGAGAAAGGCTCCTGTAATAAAAGATTATTATATTGAGACCCAGATTTAATCTTTGAAATCTGCTTTACGAATAGAAATCCAGACATGGTGTTTGTTTAAGTTCTTCAAATAAATTTTCTCCGCTGTCAACAGCAATCTAATCTCGGCTTGTGGGAAAACTATTTGATTTTCTTGGAGTGGGTACTTTATAGGTACATATTATTTAAAATCTATAACAAAAGTAATACCTAAAAATTAGGATATTAGTTGGACATCAGACATTTAGTAATTTTGTATTCTCTTAGGTATGACAATTGATGATTACAAGGCATTATTACCAAATATTCCAAGAGAACCTGGAGTATATAAATACATTGATTCCGATGGGGTAATCATATACGTAGGTAAAGCTAAAAACCTAAGGAATAGAATAGCTTCCTATTTTGGAGATAAAAAACATCAAGCGAATAAGACCAGAATCATGGTGAAGCAAGCTCAGAAGTTAGAGTTTGTGATTGTAGAAACAGAAACAGATGCTTTACTGCTGGAAAACACCCTCATCAAGAAGCTTCAACCTCGATATAATGTTAGCTTAAAAGATGGCAAAAGCTATTCTTATATTTGCATCAAAAAAGAGCGATTTCCAAGGGTCTTTATTACCCGAAAAGTCATCCGAGATGGTTCCACTTATTTTGGACCTTACACATCAAAAGCCAGAATAAAGATTTTACTAGACCTCATCAAGGTACTTTTCCCCTTACGCACTTGCTCTTATAATTTATCCGATGAATTGATTCAGGCGGGTAAATATAAATTATGCTTAGAGTACCACATTAAGAATTGTAAAGGACCTTGTACTGGGCTGGAGACCGTAGAAGATTACGATGAAAAGATAGAGCAAATCAAAAATATCTTAAAAGGGAATTTCGGGCATGTAAAACGGCATTTTACAGAAAAGATGCGCGTACATGCAGAGCAATTAGAGTTTGAGCAAGCTCAATCTATCAAAGAAAAATTAGTTGCCTTTGAAGATTATCAAGGTAAATCTATGGTGGTTAGTCAAACCATTCAAGATGTTGATGTCTTCTCTATCGAAAGCACTGAAGATGTCGCCTTTGTCAATTATATTAAGATTATTAATGGCGCAATAATCAATACTTATACCCAAGAGGTGGTCAAGAATTTGGAGGAAGAAGATTTAGATATTTTGACCTTTACTATTCCAGTAATCCGAAGTCGCTTTAATTCAATGTCTAAAGAAATTCTGGTTCCTTTTGAAGTCTTTTTCAAAGAAGAAGATGTGCAAGTGACTGTTCCAAAAATTGGAGAAAAGAAAAAGCTGATTGAACTGTCTGAAAAGAATGTCCGCTATTTCATTTTGAAACAGCAGAAAGATCAAGCAACAAGGGTTAAAAAGCAAACGCATACCGAACGGATACTTAAAACACTACAAAGTGACTTACAAATGGATGAAGTGCCCTTGCATGTAGAATGTTTTGATAATTCCAATTTTCAAGGTGCCTTTCCTGTTTCTTCTTGCGTGGTATTCAAGAATGCTAAACCATCTAAAAAGGATTATAGGCATTTCAATGTTAAAACCGTAGAAGGACCAAACGACTTTGCATCAATGGAAGAAGTGGTTTACCGGAGGTACAAACGACTTGTGGAAGAAGGTGAATCCTTGCCTCAATTAGTCATTATCGATGGTGGAAAAGGGCAATTGAGTTCTTCTATGAAAGCGATCAAAAAGTTGGGCCTTGAAAACAAAATGACCGTTATTGGAATAGCCAAGCGCTTAGAGGAGATCTTCTTCCCTGGAGATTCTATTCCGCTCTACATCAATAAAAAGTCTGAATCTCTAAAGCTGATTCAACATGCTAGAAATGAGGCACACCGTTTTGCTATTACCTTTCATAGGGATAAACGCTCCAAAGATTTAACGCAGACAGAGCTAACCAGCATTCCTGGGGTAGGGGCTAAGACGGCCGATAAATTATTGACACATTTTGGATCCGTTAAACAAATCAAGAAAGCGCTAGTTAGTGATTTAACCGATGTCATAGGGACATCCTTAGCTGTAAAAATTCATACCTATTTTAAGGATGCTGTTGATCAAGAATCTGTTGATAAACCTTAAGGGTTTGTTCAGCAGTTTGTTCTTTAGTAAACTGTTGTAGATGCTGGTTTGCACCTGCTATTAATTGCTGTACTAATGCTGGCTCCTCTAACAATCGAATAACCTGTTCTGCTAACTGACTAGGATTTTTGATTCCACCAATTAAGCCGGTTTGTTCATGAATGACCAATTCAGGTATGCCACCTGCAGGCGTGCTCACTACAGGAACTTTTGCAGCAAAAGCATCTAATATGGAGGTTCCTAGGCCTTCTGTTTTTGAAGTGAATAAAAAGACATCAGCTTCAGATAAAACACTATGTATATCTGATCTGAATCCAGTTAATTGTATGATCCCTTCTAAAGATAGAACCCTTATTCTGTCTTCAATGGCATTTTTTTCTCCTTGATCTTTGCCTATGATCAAGGCTCGGACATTTGGATATTTTGGGTGAATTAGGGCAATAGTATCTACAAAAGTGATTTGGTCCTTGTGGTCTGCAAGAGCACCTACATTGACAATAAGTGGCTGATTGGATTGAATGTTATACGCTTCTCTAAGCTTATTCGAGGAGGGATTGGACCATTTACTTAAATCAATGCCAGAGTATATGGTAGAGACTAGATCGGGTTTTGGAACATCTTGAAGAACTATGGATCTGATTTCGTTGGATACACAAAGAATTTGCTTAACTGCAGGGTCTCTATATTTGCTTAGTGAAAATTGATTTTTACTGATAGGGAAATCTACTCGTCTAGACACCACCAAAGGAACATGCATACCAAAAATTCGAGTGGCTAGAATGGCGAAACTATGCGCATGGCTATCGTGGGTATGAATAAGATTAATCTGGTACTTTTTGACTGTTTGGGCTAATTTTCTAGCTACTAACGGATTAACTGAAAACCCTTTCATAAAGGGAATGGTCTGAAATCCTTTTGCATCGGCATATTGATGGAATGCCCCATTTTTGATACAAAAAACAGCTTGTTGAATGTTTTTTTGACTCAACTCCTCCATCAAGTAGGCCACTTGTTGCTCTCCTCCTCTCCAGGTGGATGCAGTAGAGATATGTAGGATATTGAGCTTATTCATTTTTTGCTTTTAGATAGGAACGCAGTAGTCTGTATTTAGTATGTACCAAATAGGCATTTCTTTTGCTGATGATCCATCCAGCTTTTCCATCAAGGAAACCTAGTTTCAATACTAGGGTTCTAAAGAATCTGAAGGCTGGTGCTAGGTATAGTTTTGTCCAAGAGGGGGTTTTACCCTTATGGAATAATTCTTGGGCAGACAGTTCAGCATATTTATTAATTCTTTGCCAATGATCATCGAGTGACTTATAGGAGTAATGTTCTAATAAGCCTTTAAGGTCCTTTACTTTAGTCTGCTCAGGTAGAAAAAGGGTTTCGTGAACAAAGTCACCTTGCCAATAGATTTGGCTTTTATTAAAAACTCGGATTTTTCTATCTGGAAACCAACCGGAGTGTTTGATCCATTGCCCGCAATAGTTGGTGATTCTGTTTAAAGTATAAACGGTGTTATCCTCTAGGGTCAATTCCTTTAATTCCTTTTGGAGAGCTGGCGTTAAAACTTCATCTGCATCAATAGAGAGTATCCAATTGGCAGTAGTTTGAGTATGTCCAAAATTTTTGGTCACAGCATACCCTTTCCAATCGGTCTCAATGACCTGAGCACCCAGGGATTTAGCTATAGGAATAGTTTGATCAGTAGAGCCAGAATCGATCACCAATACTTCCGTTATAACTGGAAGTATACTTGAGATACATCTTTCGATATTAGTCTCCTCGTTTTTAGTGATGATTACTGCTGCTAACTGTTTAATTTCTTTACTTGATTTGATTGACTTTAGCTATGAAAAAAGGATTCAATAAATCCGCTTTATTGTATTGCATTGGACTTCCATCTTGTTGAGTAACCGAACCACCTGCTTCCTCTAAGATAATCTGTGCAGCTGCTGTATCCCATTCCATAGTAGGAGCTAATCGGGGATAAATATGCGCTTCGTTTTGAGCAATGGTTAGAAATTTGAGGGAAGAGCCACGAGCAATAAATTCGGGATCTTGATACTGTTGAACAAAAGCCTGTGTTGCTTCACTCATGTGGGATCGAGAGCATACAAATTTGAGCCCTGAGTCCGAGCTTTGGAACGGATGGGCTTCTAGTTTAAGATGATCCCCAGTTGAACTAAATTGGAAAGCACCTTTATTTTTTATCCCATAAAAGCATGCACCGGTTACTGGTATATAGACTACCCCTAGGATTACAGCTTGATTTTCTACCAATGCAATATTTACAGTAAAGTCTCCATTCCTTTTGATGAACTCCTTTGTTCCGTCTAAGGGATCTACTAGCCAACATCTGGTCCATGTTTTTCTCTCTTCGTAGGATATCTGTTTATTCTCTTCCGAGATTATCGGATATTTTGATTCGAGTTTATTTAAATGAAAACAAATGATTTCATTAGACTTTTGATCGGCTATGGTCAGAGGAGATTGATCAGCTTTATTGACGACCTCAACATCAGATACATGGTCGTAAATATCCATTATAGCATGTCCAGCTTGAATAGCGATTCTGCAAACCTGTTCGGCTAGCGCTTGAAGAGTCATTTTTTTCTTTGCAAAATACAAAAAAGGTGCTTTAAACATTTAAAGCACCTTTTTTCTTAATCGGGA
>CAXQNQ010000108.1:0-18047 GCA_964225135.1 Mesoflavibacter profundi | reverse complement strand
AAGTTCAGCAATACAATCATCCAATGGCACCAAGAACATCCAAGACCACTAGTTTGGAAAAAAACCAAGGATCCATATCATATCTGGTTATCTGAAATCATCTTGCAGCAAACTAGGGTGGAACAGGGAACACCTTATTATTTAAAATTCATCCGTCATTATCCAACTGTTGCGGATCTAGCGAAAGCCCCATTAGAACAAGTATTAAAAGATTGGGAAGGGCTGGGTTATTATTCTAGAGCTCGAAATCTACATACTACTGCTCAATATATTCATAAAGAACTAGATGGTGTTTTCCCGAATTCATATTCATCTATTCTCAAGTTAAAAGGAATTGGCCCCTATACAGCTGCTGCTATTGCATCATTCGCATACGATCTACCTCATGCCGTTTTAGATGGTAATGTATTTCGGGTATTAGCTCGATACTTTGGTATTTTTACACCTATAGACAGTACATCAGGCAAAAAGGAGTTTCAGCAACTGGCCGATGAATTAATACCTCCAGCTAAAGCAGCTCTATACAATCAAGCCATCATGAATTTTGGAGCATTACATTGTACACCAAAACTTCCTAAGTGTTCCGATTGCCCCTTGAAATCCCATTGCTATGCATGGAATAAGGATAGTATTTCATTTTTACCCAGCAAAAAAAACAAACTCGCAAAAAAAGATAGATTCTTTAACTACTTTGTAATTACTCGTTCAGATAAACTGATGATTCATCAACGGGAACAAAAAGATATTTGGAAAGGCCTTTACGAATTCCCACTCATCGAATCAGATCAAGCGCTGGACAGAGCTGATGTATTGAATTTGCTTAAAACTAAAGGGATTGAAACCGCCCCAGAAGACTTAATTTTACTCGATGAGCGCAAGCAAACTTTGAGCCATAGAGTTATTAAGGCAAAATTCTTTAAACTCGAACTAAAAAAGCATAATTATCATTTATTATTTAAACAGGGAGTGGCGATTGAACGCAGTCAATTAAGCCAATTTGCCTTCCCGGTGATTATTCGAGAATTTTTAGGACAAACCAAAGTACAAAGCAAGTTCCTTTTTTAACCATTTACAAAAATTAACAAACATGGTCAATAGAGTTATTTTGATCGGTAACCTAGGAGCAGATCCAGAGGTGAAATCATTAGAAAGCGGCGTAAGTATAGCCCGCCTAAGGCTTGCAACTTCAGAAAGTTATAAGGATAAAAACACCAATGAGTGGAAAGAAAATACGGAATGGCACACCATTACGCTGTGGAGAAATTTAGCAGAAAGAGCCGAATCAACTTTACGTAAGGGCATGCAAATTTATGTTGAGGGTAAGTTAAGTACTAGAAAATGGACCGACCAAGAAGGAAAAGAACGTTATTCTACAGAAGTAGTTGGTAATTACCTAAGAATTATCAACAAGCGAGATGCTTCTGATGATGGCGGATTTTCACCATCTTCTTCTCCAACGACACAGACTCCAGAGTCCAATGCGGAAAACAGTGGTTCTACACCAGCTATGGAAGATGATCTTCCATTCTAAACAAAAAAGGGTGATTCTAAGAATCACCCTTTTTGTCATTCCTTACATTTTAATGTAATATTCTATTTAAAGCCACTTTTGATTTTTAATTTTATCCCTATATTGATGCTATTGTATAACTAAATATCATTTGTGGACCTAGATCTTCCTTCCAGTTTAATTGATCGAACCTTCATTTTATTAAACAGTCAAGGCGGTGCGCTTGAGACTGTCGATCCAGGACTTTTAGTTATGTATTCCCTGCTGCTTGTTGTTCTAATTATTGGATCAGCTCTAGTTTCTGGCTCTGAGGTTGCCTTTTTTTCCCTCTCTCACAATGAATTTGCTCAACTTGAGCAAGAAGATGGTAGGCGAGCTAAAGCAATTCTAAAACTTAAGGAAATCCCCAGAACTTTATTAGCAACTATACTAATTGCTAATAATTTCATCAATATTGCCATTGTCTTAATATCCGATTTAATAGTTGAATTGAGTTTGGGAGACACCCCTTTCACACAAGCATCAGCCTGGCTTTCCTCTAATACCAATGGCTTATTAACCGCAGAAACTTGGTCAAATATATTATCGAATTCCGTAACCATTGTTGGTGTAACATTCATTTTAGTACTGTTCGGCGAAATAACACCTAAGGTATATGCGCAAGTCAATAAAATGCAGTTGGCTAAGTTTATGGCTCAACCTCTGGTATTTATGGTTAAAATATTCAAGCCTCTATCCTCATTTTTAGAAAGAGGTTCTTCGCTTATCGAAAGAAGATTAGAAGCTAGAACGGGTGCATTATCCCCGTCAAGAGAAGAGATTGATCGCGCGATAGAATTGACGGTGGTAGATGATATGACTGGAAATTCAGAAATTGATATCCTTAAAAGGATTGTTGCATTTGGAGATGTTTCTATCAAGCAAATCATGACTGCAAGAGTAGATGTGATTGCCATTGATATTAAAAGCAACTTTCATGAAATTTTAGACAGTGTTCGGGAAAGTGGTTATTCTAGACTGCCAGTTTTTGAGGATGATTTTGATAAAATTACAGGGATTCTATATGCCAAAGATTTACTTCCCTATTTAGAAGAGGGTCCAGATTTTGATTGGCACCATTTGGTCAGAGATAATCTCATATTTGCGCCAGAGGCCAAGAAAATTAATATCATGCTGAAGGAATTCCAGAGCTCTAGAATGCACTTGGCAATCGTTGTAGATGAATATGGAGGCACCCTCGGAATAATAACGCTTGAGGATATCTTAGAAGAGGTCATAGGAGACATCAAAGATGAGTTTGATGATGAGATTGAAGTAGTGTATCAAAAGTTAGACAAGAATAACTTTATTTTTGAAGGCAAAACGCTCTTAAACGACATCTATAAAATACTTGAAATTGATTCAAACTACTTTGAATCCATAAGGGGAGAAGCAGATTCCATTGCTGGATTAATACTAGAAATAGCTAAGACCATACCAATAATTAATACGGAGTTTAGATTTAAATCCTTCGTTTTCAAAGTAATATCCGTAGATAAAAAACGTATTAAGGAAGTAAAAATCACGAAACTCTAATGAGGAATATAATTATTCTAACTTTTTCATGCTGCTTGATATTGGGGGCTTGTACAGATACCAGTATCTACACCCCAAAACCAAGATCGTTTCCAAAGATCAATTACCCCATGAAAAGTTTTAAGGACTTTGAGGAAAACTACTGTAATTTTTCTTTCCGAATGCCTGCATATTTTGAAGTCCAGAAGGACACCAGTTTCTTTGAAGCCAAACCTGAAAATGAATGTTGGTTTAATCTTTACGTAGAAGAATTTGATTGCACTCTCTACTGTAATTATTTGGAGGTAGGTAAAAATAAATCCTTCGATGAAATAAAAACAGATGCTTTCAATATATCGGACTACCACAATAAACGAGCTACTTATATTGATGAGCTTATATTACAAAATGAATTTGGTGCCCAAGGTATAGCCTTTGAAATTGAAGGACCTGTAGCTTCACACTACCAATTTTATTTAACCGATTCCTTGCAAGAGCATTTCTTTAGAGCTTCATTATACTTTAACGCTCAAGCTAAACCAGACTCCTTGAGACCTATGTTAGACTTTGTGAAGGAGGATTTAGACTCCATCATCTATACCTTTGAATGGAATTAAAAAAGGGGCTGATTGTTCAGCCCCTTTTTTTACCTGATTAAGGTTAACTCCCCTAAAATATATCGAACTTTGTTACTATCAAAACTGGGACAATAAACACCCACTCGGTAAAAATAAACATCCATTGGTGCAGGTATTATTTCATTATCCTTGGTTATGTTCCCATCCCAAACTCCTTCCAAATCCTCCTCATCTGAAATGAGGAATACCTGTTCTCCCCAACGATTATAAATCTCCATTGACTTTAGTTTTTCAAATTTATAATCCTCCAGTAATCCAAAAGAATCATTCACTTGATCGCCATTAGGAGTGAAAATATCTGCCATGATTACTTGATCCATTGTGCAACCCACGTTTTCAAAAAAGTAGGCCCCCGATATTTCATGAAAACATCCATAAATGTCCTCATATAATACACTATAATCCAAATTATTTAAGCCTGTAAAACTAGCAGAATAACAGGTATCGCAATCTGTTGATACATTACCCTCCCATTGGATCATATTACCCGTTGTAACTGGATTTCCAGCACTATCAATAATACTTGCGATTACTGTTTCACCAAAACATACCATGGTATCCAATGGACTTACAGAAAAGGTCTCTGTAGATAAAATTAACTCCAAGAAAATAAGGGTATCGTTATCTGCTGGCCCATCAATAAATATATCGTAAACGCCAGTCTCTGTATATGCTTGACCTTCAAAGAAAAGAGTATCGTTTAATGAACACAAAAAAAGAGCGGTATCTATCTCTATTGTATCCATTGGAATAATAGAAGTTATTCCGTTCGCTTTTAACACTGGCCCCTTAACACCTAGGAAAGCCACGATCCAACATAGGATTAGGGTTAACTGATTTTTTCTAAAGTTCAGGGTGCTCATTATGCTCAAATTTGTGCTTTGCTCACCTCAAAAGTAGAGTTAAAATTCAAATTATACCTTACACTAAGCCATTTTTTCACTCTAAAATTAATTTATCTTTCTTGGACAAATCGAAGCTTAGATGTTTCTTTCATCTTGCGAATGACTACTTCTGTTCTTCTATTGAATTGGTGTTCTTCGTCCGAACAATCTACTCCATCGGTACATTCATTTCTAAGTTCAGATTCGCCTTTACCAATACCTTGTATTCGATTTGCTGCAATACCTTTTTTCACTAAATATTGCTTCGCTGATGCAGCACGTTGCTCCGAAAGTGCTTGATTATAAGCTTTATCTCCTCTAGTATCGGTATGTGCAATCAAATCTATCTCCATACTTGGATATTGATAAAGAATACTTGCTAGTGCATCCAATTCTTTAGCATCTCCTGCTCTAATGGCTGATTTGTCAAAATCATAATAAATATCATCTAAAACGATTGTAACACCTTCTTTCAAAGGTTCACTAATGATATCTGACAGAACATCCAATTCTAATTTTAGCTTTAATCCAGACAATGATTGAGCATCTTGTCCAATTACTGGAATGGACAAACTTATAGGCTCAAAAGCGGAAGCTAATGAAGTCAATGTATATTTATATCTAGGTTTCAAACACAATTCTAATTGCCCTTGTCTATTGGAATAGTATACTTTTCGAGTACGCTCTGTTTCATCAAACAACTCTACAGGTATGTCCACAAGTAGTTCTCCAGTAGAACTATTGATTACATCCGCAACTTGCAAAAAGCAATCTGTTTTTACTAATGGAATGACCAATTCCCTCTTGTTTGTATTTGATTGGTATTCGGAAAAAGGCATTTCCACTGGTTCATATCCTTTTGCATAAATACTAATCATGTAATCCCGATCATTTAACAAGGGCAACTCAGCCGTTCCATCCGAATAAGTCCTCTTAAGTGCATCACCTACCTGATGCAGTTCTTTTTTCAATAAATCCAAACTTCTTCCTGATTCATTATTTTGCCCCACGGTCACTTCATAAACAGATGCGTTTTTATATATCCCATCTTCCTTTAACTCAAAAACTCTTATTTCGGCCTCCCCAAGCGCTTTTTTGTTATCCGTGTCGACCACCTTAAGTTTTACCGGTATGCTTATTTTTTCAGCAATAAAAGGCAGACCCCCTTCCATAGAAAAAGAATAAATATCGTCCTTCCCTTTTCCACGAATTCGATTAGAACTAAAAAATCCATTAATGCCGTCTTGATCCATAATTAAACCAAAATCATCCTCCTTAGAATTAAATGGAGTCCCTAATGCAATAGGTTTTAACGCACTTGTGCTGTTTAGGTCCGTTAGGAAAATATCCAAACCTCCCATTGATCTGTCATTATCAGAGGCAAAAAACAAATACCCCGTACCATGAATAAAAGGGAAAGCCTCATTAGCCTCTGTATTAACTTGAGGGCCCATATTAATTGGAGTAGACCAACCGTTATTAGTCCACTCTACAAAATAAAGGTCATAACCTCCTTTCCCGCCAGGCATATTAGACGAAAAGTACAAGCGCTTTCCATCAGAAGACAAACTAGGATGTTGGCAAGAATACGAATCAGAATTAAAAGGTAATTCTTGAATATTATCCCAATCATAGTCCCCCTTTGAGGCTCTGTAAATCTTAGTCCCTACATATCCATGCTCATCCGATTTCTGCTGACCCTGTTGGTAGTTGTTACGGGTAAAGAAGAACACATCTCCTGAAAGATTGAAACAACCGGGCCCTTCGTGTAAATCTGAGTTTAAATTTCTTGAAAACGAAGTAGGAGGTAGTGGTACACCTGCCTCATCCAAATCACTATAATACAAATCAAAAAAGGTTTCATCTATAGCCCGATCCAGTTCCCCCCAGTTTTTTCTCGAGGACACAAATACTACGCCACTTTGATAGTAACTAGGTGAAAAATCTATCCGCTCAGAATTGATAAGTTTAGCATTTTTAACCTGTACACTTGCCCAGTGACTAGGCTTATCATATTTATCTTCTGAGGTTTTAGATTTAACTTTATTTTCTTGCCCGAAAGAAAAAATGGCCAAAAAGAGGAGAAATAAAAGGGAAATGCCTTTTTTGAAACAAGGAAACATGTAGATATTATTTAACATTGGATTAGAGGTAAATTCAGCACACAAAAGATACAACGCTATTTTATTTCAGAGGAATACACTAAATAGAAAATTCACATTTATCCCATTAGTTACATAAACCTAGGATTTCCAATCTTCTTAGCATTCTTTTTCAATGCCCTATACTTAATCATTACCTCAAATGAACCTGCACTGTGATTTTTAATTGGACTCAATGTAATATCATAGCTAACCGCCAAAAGTGTTTTTGAGGATAAATACGTCCCAAGAATCAAATCGATAGAGTCTCCAGTGCCAGCATTCTGACCACCATTTCTGTAAGTTGTTCCCAAAAACAACCGATTTTCTAAAGTGTAGGTTAAATTGAATTCAAAGTTTAAATACCCCCCACCGATATACCTAAACAATAGATTGGGCTGTATACTTTGGTCATTATCCAAACTTAAGTCCGCGCCACCCATCAAATAAAAGTGTCTTGTACCTAAACTTCTACCTACCTCTTCCGGAACGAAATCCAAATTTTCCTCTATCATCCCTGGTACCGAAAACCCTAAGTAAAAATGCTCTGCACTGAAGTAAGCACCTAAACCAACATTAAATAAAAACTTTTGCTGTGCTACATCAGGTACACTTAAATCTTCCTCTAAATTATGAATGGCCCTAAGGCGATCATCCCCATAATCGACACTGTAGGAATTAAGATCTATATTCATGCCCATTAACATAGAACTGCCGCGACCAAAGCGTAATCGATACCCATAAATCCCGCTAATAGTCTGTTCGCTGGTGATACCTGCAGAGAAATTTGATACCGATAGGCCTCCACCAACCCGATTGTTCAAAAATGGCATAGAAAAACTGGCTCTCTGAAAGTTTGGTGCCCCCTCTACTCCAAGCCATTGAGATCTGACCTGTGCGACGAATACAGGGGATTTCTCCTCCACAACGTAGCCAGGATTATAAAACAATTTATTCATCATGAAATTTGATGTCAATAACTCTTGCTGAGCAAAAAGCAGGTTTGATCCTATCATTAACATCAGCCCTAATATGACTTGTCTTTGCTTCATTTTTGTTAACGTTGTAGATGTATAAATCCAATTATCTCTGGCGATGAAGGAGATAATTTTATGATATAATAATAGGTGCCTGTTGGAAGGTTGTCTCCAGTCCAATTATTTTCATACCCCTGTTGGACATAAACCTGATCGCCCCAAATATTGAAAATCTTAACTTCATTTTCTGGATTATTGACCACACAAGGCACAATGAAAGCATCATTATATCCATCCTCATTTGGACTAATGATGTTAGGAATAAAATCACATGCTTCATTTTCGCCTATTGTAATCTTCAATGTTGCTTGACTACTGCTGCCGCACCTTACACTAGTAATCTGATATATTAATTGATCCTCCCCCACAAAAGCCGGATCAGATACATACCTAATTTCATTCTGATTTGTGACGAATGCATCACCAAATACAGGAGGGTTTACTACCTCAACTATCACATCCCCCGCTGCATAAAAGTCATTGATTAGAACATCCACCAAACTTATACTTCCCGCATTTTCAACTTCTGTCTGGTCATCTATTGCAACTGGATCAAACTGATACTCTACTAAGACCTCTGCCTGATAATCATCTCCACAAACCCCATTCAAAAAGTCATAGTAAAAAATATTATCACCTTCCTCCAAACCAAAAGCTTGGGTATTGTATAAAGAAGAATCTGCAAACGTAATTTGAGGATTAGGAGAAGACCAAACACCTACATAATCCATGGGCTCAATGCCATTCAAAAAAGTAGATCCATTACCACAATCAAAATAATCCGGCCCCGTCATTGGAAATTCATTCAACAATCGTACATCCACCGTATCACTTCGCATGCCACAACCATAATCAGGTAATGTCCAAATGAATTGATATTCAGTATTGTTTATTGGATCTAAAGCAACAGGAGTAAAAATCATATTAGGATTCTGAATTCCTGAATACATTTGAGTAGTATTGTCTCCTGCAGACCAAGTACCCATGCTTGGGTTATTAATAGATGGTATTCCCGTTAATGTAATGCTATTAACTAAACAAGTGTCCAAATCTAGCCCTGCATTTGCTTGCTCTGGTAAGGCTACATATACATAAGCCGTATCGACGCTAAAATCTTGGCATGCCTCATAACTTAAGCTCCAATCAAAACCATAATATAGCGTACTTTGAATGTTATCAATTATGGTCACAGGAGCATTGGGATTCATAATTATTGGACTAGAAAAATTAACCATTCCCCAGTCTCCCGTTATGCCACTATTAGGTGAACTAGCTTCTATATTTACTGGCTCACCCGCACAGAATCTAAATGTATCTTGAACTATTGCAGCTTGTTGAGTTGGTACTTCAAATAATGAAACCTCCACCATATTTGTATCTGCGGCAAAACAATTTGCTAGTTGACTCAGCACAAATATTTCATAACTTCCTTCCTCAAACACGTCTAAATTATCCATCGTCCAAAAAGTAGGGCCAGCATTTCCATCAAATGCTGAAGCTACTTCATTGTCAATCCATAATTCAAAATCTACTCCAGGGGCAGAATTCAGAAGATTAATCTGAATAGAATTTTCTGGTAAAATACATATATCTGCTTCCACCAATTCAATCAGTGCAGTTTCAGGCAAAGGATTAACCACAACTTGAATAGAATCTAAATCTGAAAAGCACTCCTCTTCTTGATATAGGTACTTATAAAAATAAGTGCCACTGTTCCCAATTTGATCCGTTAACTGGCAAGCGTCTTCTAGGATAGAATTATCGGGCAGAACCCAATCTACTTCCCCAGAAATACTGATACAATTGTTCACTTGAATATCAATCACCTCATCTGCACATACTACAACAGGTGCGGAAATATCAAGGTCTGGAATCTCTATTATGGTATAATTGGTTGAATTACTATAATCAGAATTACAGCCATCAACTGTACTGTAAGACACTTGTACATAATCTGTATTAAGTGATTCAATAGAATTAAGCACAAGCTCAGGCGTTGAAGTTATAAAGACCTCTTCACCAGCATTAAAACTCCAAGTAAATGAGGCTGCATCAACAAATCCATTGGTTTGAAAAATTACATCCTCACCCACACAAAACATATAGTCATCATCTTGTGTAAATGGATTTTCTGGCATAGGCAATTCTCCCGGAATATTTATTATTTCATAGAGTGTATCCGAAAAACAATTACTAGATGAATCTTGAAGGTATACACCATACCATCCCGATTCTGCCTCATCAGCAGAATCAATCAATAAGGTAGAATCCGTGCTAATTAATGCATCTTCATACAACCAGAATACTTCTATGCCTGATGTTGGCAAGGAGTTATAATCTATCTGCAAAGTGAAAGCTGATCCTGGATAACAAGCTGGAGCATTGTCCACTATGGATAATAATTCAGGATTTTCATTTACAACCAAGGTCATAGTGTCCGAAGCATAACACCCTGGTAAACCTTGTTGTACTTCCAAAATATAGCTACCAGAGGCTGGATTATTAATTATAGTTGGGTTTCCATTTTCTAGATCTCCATTGGGTAGAGTCCATAAATAACTAGTAGTTCCTGTCTGAGCACTAGCACTAAGTACATACTCAAATTCTGAGCTACAAATTTCATATTCACTATTGATCTCGGCAATTGGATCTGGATAAACAAGAAGGGTCTCAAGATTTGAGGTGTCTGAAAAACATCCATTTCCGCCAAGTACAAGACTATATAGACCAGCATCTGATAACTCTATATCCGTAAGGGTAAAACTTGGATTGGCGGAACCAAGAATAGTAGGTCCAATAAAGAAAAATGCACTGACCCCAGTAAAATCTCCTGAACCAGTAAGCGTAACTTCCGCTCCAGTACAAACTTCATTGTAATCAATAGATAAAACGGGTGTAGCTGGCTTAGAAAGAACTTCTACATCAATTTCTAAAGGCGTAATTGCACAGCTTGGTAGATTTTCATCATAAACCTCTAAGGTGATAGTGTATAAACCTGGTGCATTGGGGTCATAGGATCCAATCTGAACATTAGGACCATATAATGATCCATTGATGCCAGGGCCTGACCACTCAAAAACCCAATTTGTGTTGGTTGGCGCAATAGCATTTAACTCCAATTCATCAAGATGGCAAACAGTAATGGCATCTGAATCCAATACAGCTTGAGGTTGTTCAACTATTTCCACACAAACTACCTGTGTAGAGCTCACTGAGCAACAATCTTTAAAGGCCTCCACATAAAAACAATGATCTCCACTAACTAAATCTGAGCCTAGTTCCAAAAATGGAACCGTTGTAATAGTGTCTAAATTACCATTCCCAATCGAACCTCCTGTATACCAATAGTATTCAACCCCAGAAAAAGCATCAAAATTTGTAATATTTAATTGCAATGGGGTACCTACACAAACTTGCTGAGCAGGACTAATCTCTATACTTGGTACAGGTAGACTAATCACACTGATAGGAAAAGAAGCGGTTTTAGAACAATCATTTGGACCATCAACTATTAAAGTATAAGCCCCACTTTGGTCAACACCAGCAGTTACTGGGAAAACTGCATTTCTTCCAGTGGCTACCAGATTATTACTCGGATTATACCAAGAAAAACTAAACAGATCTGGATTGGCAAGATTTACATTTGCGAATAAAAGAATACTATCTCCAGGACATAAATTTAAAATATCGACCAAAGTATCCCCATTACAAATAGCCCCGTAAGAAGGACTTAAACCCGTTTCTTGAATTATTAACTCCGACATACATGTCCCGACATTACCATAAATGTCTATACCGTTTAATACAACATCTACAGACCCCGTATTAGCATCAGAACAAGTAATACTAGCAGGAGATAAATACATAGAATCTAATGAACAGTTATCATAACTACCTGAATTAAAATCAGCTACATCAAGTGTCAAATCCACTAAATCCAAACTATTAAATGCTATAGCCACAAATGGTTCACACATCATGACTGGGGAAATACTATCTACAACATCCAGTTGGTAGGAACAGGTATCCAAGTTTCCGAATGCATCGCCAGCAATAAATGAAACGGTATGCATCCCCACATTCAAACTCGCCCACAATGAATCCGTCACCGTACTGATTGTTTGAGTTGAAAGTGCAGTAGCACCTGTTATATAATAGGATAAATCCCAAACATCATAACTCAAATATGCCTCAACAAATGAAACAGAATCCAACGATACGGTACCTGTATTGTACAAGGTATCACAAGGATTTATGCCACCATTATCAATACCTGGTATAAAAGGATTGTTTGACACTAAGATCAAATCTAAGGTTTGCTCCTCGATGTTTTCTTCTAATATTAAAGCAGGGATAGTAAGTAAAACAATAGCTGTATCTGCACAAGATCCTGTAGATAACACTTGAGTTCCTCCTATCTCAGTGGTCCCAATTAAAGTGCCATCTGTGGTATAAATACTGTAGTATTCACCTAGCTGATCGATATCCCCTAAAAGCTTAAGGTATAGGTCTGCTGATCCAATAACATTACTTGAAATATTGCTCAATTTTATTCCAAGGGTATCTGCCACCGACATACCTAGATTAGCATTAAAGGTGAATGGAATAAACGCCGATACAGTATCTGAAAAATCAATAGGTCCAGCAGCACAATTATCTGAAATTCCTTGCGGTAACTGTAGCAATGTCTTTATCGTACAGCTATCCCCAAGCAGGTAAATCTCTTGATCTGAAGCACATAGTAACTCCGGAGATTCGCGATCAATTACTGTTATTATTTGACTACAAAAAGCATCATTTTGAGCACAATCCCTTACCCTAAAAGTCAATTCGTGATCACCAATAGATAATTCGGTACTCCATATTTCATCCAAAGGATAGGGAGTATATACTTCACCATCGATTGAATAGGATAATTCTGTATTAATTATACTTGAAGCATCATAGTTCAAGACTGCCGATACTAATATATCTCCACAAATCGGATTGATAGCATCAGTTATGTTTCCTGGGGTATTTGCAACTAATTGGAGTTCTAATACACCGTCGTAGGACCAGTCCAATAAATCAACTAGAGGAATGGTGAAATTGGATACAGAAATACCGCATTGAAAATCAGATGGGCTTGTTTGACCTAAAGGCATGCCATCTTCACCTATTAACGTCATGAATTCGTCCACTCCTTCACCATCTAAATGCTCCAATGTTATGACTAAGTCAGCAGCTGAAAGAGGTGTATACGCTAATAGGGGAGTAGAAATAATAATGGGAATATCTTCAATAATCGAATTAGGAATGCCTTCATCAGGAATAGTATCCGTGAATTGGAGCATAACCAAAGTGTCACTGGCAATGCATGTATCAAAAAACAGGGGAGGTGGAAGCATAACCGATGAGCTACATATTCCTGGTTCAGTCTCCAATTCAATTACAGGCAAACCACAATAGGAAATAATAGGCGCTTCAATATCCAGTACAGTAAACTTTCGAGTTACAATACTGGTATTACCACAGGCATCTGCATAATGAAATTCAATAAATTGCTCCAATAATATTCCAGGAGTTCCTCCACAATCCAATGATGCTAATACTGCCGTTTGCCCAGTTTCTACATCAATAGCTAAAATAGTCACCTCATTATTTTCAGAACAATTATCCTCCACTTCAATTCCCGCTTGCAGGTTTACCCATTCCATAAAAATGGAATCTAAATCTTGGCCGATACAAGTTACCTCTAGGTTCATCCCCATATCCAAAACTACAGGCGGAATGGTATCTTGTATAAAGATGTATAAAGATGTACTATCTGTATTACCACATTCATCTGTCACTAAAAAAGTGCGTTTCAGCTCGTAGGTTCCTGTACAACTTTGATTAGTGATAAAATCTATTGTATCAACCGTATATCCAGTACATGCATCTGTGAACATGCTTGGTCCTTCTAGTGTAAGCAAGGCATCCAAATTATCACATGCTACATAAATAGAATCCTCTGCTGGCAGTGTAAAAGTTGGAGCTATCGTGTCAATCAATTGAATAAACTGTGTATCTAATGCAATATTCAAGCAAGAATCTTGAACCATCCAAACCCTAGATACCAATACATCTCCAACACATGAAAGGGTATCCAGATAATCTGTATAAGTAAGATTTAATATACCAGAACAATTATCAGATACCGCAGCGGGTTCACCTAATGAAGCAGGTGAACTGTCAACAGAACAATCTATAGTAGTATCTGCTGGTGTTTGAAAAATTGGTGCTAATTCATCCTTAACCAGAATAGTTTGTGAATCAATAGCCACATTTCCACAAGTATCTACTAAAGTCCAATACCTAGTTAGCGTAAAATCATTGGTGCAAGCCCCAGCTTGGATTACTGTGCTTGAGTCTATCTGAGTTATATAGTCACAATTATCCGCTGTATCTAAAAGACCTATATCAAGCAAGGCTGCTAAATCATCTGCACACGCAATAATGGTATCATTAGGAACAGATAGGGTAGGAGCAAGTGTGTCTTGACCCATGAAAACCGTTTGAAGGAGTGTGTCCCTGTTTCCATTGAAATCAATAGCAACAACTAGAGCTGTTGCCTCTATTACCGTGGAATCACAATTAAAGTCAGGTAAGGTTTGAAGAGGAAAATAGTTTAAACTTACTCCTCCATCCACATCACAATTATCATCTACCAAATAGTCTGATAATTCTGGTAATTCATTGATACATGATAAGTAGACTGAGTCTGTATCCAAGGCCAAATCGGGAGGAATAGTATCCAAAATAGAAATCTGAAAAACATACAAACTATCATTTCCTTGATCATCTTCATATCTGAAGTATACATCAAGATCTTCTGCTCCAATAATAGTTTCCCCTAAAGCATATCCCGTTAATGCTACATCCAATGTATCAATTATAATAGAAGCCCCAGGGGTGGTTGGTGCAACCATAGGCACAGAGCCACCGAGATTAAATACCAACTCACAATTTTCATCTAGGTAAAACGAGGTTTCACCATTATATGAAATTGTAAATTGCGCATGAAGCTGGATTGCAAAAAGCTGCAATAACAAAAGGGGTATAAAAATTTGTATTTGGGTTCTCATGTTAATAGTGTTCCGAGCTCAAGCATAACATTTATGCTTAGAGCAAGTTGTTCCAAGTCGTCATCAGGCAGCAAAATTATATAAGCTGCTAATCATTAAATAATTAACTAGATTTTGAAGTGTCAATTGTACTACAATTTGACAAAATTCATTGCATTCCTAAATCATTTTACATGATTGTAAGAAGCTGGTAACTCTGGAGAGATTTTAATATGTGAGGGAAGAAGATTATTCTTCTTTCTTTTTGTTGGGATATAAATCCTTTCTACCTACTAACTTTTTATCTTCTACGTTCTCGTTTAAAAAGCTATTCAGCTTATCAATTTCTTCATTCAATTCAACCTGACCGAACTTATTAATTCGAATCTGGAATCCCTCATTCTTTACGTCTTCCTCTTTTTTTTCGTCCTTTTTCATAATTGGGATAGTTTAACTGAAAAAAATCATTTATGCCCCTTTAATAGAATCGAATACATCGAATGCTTTCCTTAATCGTTTAGCTGATTCCTCTGCTCCAAGAAGTTCCATCATCTCGAATACTCCTGGGCCTTTCATGGTTCCTGCTAATCCTATTCTAAGAAATGGAAGTACATTACCAAATCCAAATCCATTGTCTTCCATAAAAGTCTTTACTTGAGACTCTATAGAAAAAGCATCATAAACGCTTAGATTACTAATATCAGAAATTAATCCTAAGAAAAGTGATTTTTGCTCAGGTTTCCACTTCTTTCGAATCGGTTTTTCCTCATAATCCCTTACTTCACCAAATAAATAATAGCCGTTTTCCACAAAATCAGGTATGAAATATACCCGCTCTTTCATCAAAGCAATACACTTACTAATGTATTCATCTGAAAAAGAATATCCTGCTTCTATGACCAATGGTTTAACCAATGGCAATAGTTCTGATTCACTGGCAGCAATAATATATTGTTGATTGAACCACTTTGCTTTATCAAAATCAAATCGGGCACCTCCTTTACTAACCTTATCTATGTCAAATGCTTTTATCAATGCTGCTAAATCAAAAAACTCATCCTCTGTTCCCGGATTCCAACCAAGAAATGCCAAAAAATTCAGTACTGCGCCGGGCAAAAATCCAAACTCCCTAAATCCCTTAAAACTATCTTCCTCTGTTTCAGCGTCCCAAGACAATGGAAAAACAGGAATCCCCAATTTAGTCCCATCCCGTTTACTTAACTTACCGTTACCTGTAGGCTTAAGGATTAATGGTAAATGAGCAAATTCAGGCATTGTTTCTGACCAGCCTAAAAACCTATATAATAATACATGATGTGCTGTTGAAGGCAACCATTCCTCACCCCGAATCACATGTGTAATCTCCATTAAGTGGTCATCAACTACATTGGCTAAGTGATAAGTAGGCATTCCATCAGCCTTGAGCATTACTTTGTCATCTAATTCATTAGAACTAAAACGTACTGTCTCTCTAATGCGATCTTGAAAGCTTATGACTTCATCTTCAGGGACTTTCAATCTAATCGTATACGGAGCGCCTGATTCTAGTAATGCTTCTACTTCCGCAGGATCAAGACTCAGGCTATTTCTCATCTCTCCACGCACTGTATAATCATACTTGAAGTTATGATTACCCTTTTCTTTTTCAGCTTGTCTTCTTTGATCTAATTCTTCAGGCGTATCAAAAGCATAGTATGCATGGCCTGATGCTACTAGCTCCAGAGCATACTGCTTATACATATCCTTGCGTTCAGACTGTCTATATGGTCCAAAATTTCCGCCAATGCCCGGTCCCTCATCTGGAGTGATCCCTAACCACTCTAAAGCTTCCAAAATATATGCCTCGGCACCTGGTACATATCGTGTTTGGTCCGTGTCCTCTATTCTCAAAATAAAGGTCCCATTATTGCCCTTAGCCAATAAATAATTATACAAAGCTGTGCGCACTCCTCCAATATGTAATGCTCCAGTTGGACTTGGGGCAAACCTAACTCTACATTTTTCCATTCTAAATGAGTTAATTAGACACTTAAGCAGCGAAAATTCACTAAATTGCGTTCTAAATAAATAAGCACAAAAATAATGGGTTTTTTGAGCTTAAAAAATTTAAAACTTACTATACTCCGACTTTAAATAAATGTATCTAGTAAAGACACCGAGATTAATCCAAAATCTCTTTCCCAATCTAAAGTGGTCTGTACCGACTACTGAACAAAAAATACACTTGACTTTTGACGATGGACCTGTACCTGAAGTTACTACCTGGGTACTAGACCAACTTAAGGCCTTTAACGCAAAAGCTACCTTCTTTTGTGTGGGTGAAAACGTAGAAAAGAATCCTGACATATTTGAGCGTATTATCGAAGACGGCCATGCTGTAGGTAATCACACCTTCAATCACTTGAATGGCTGGTCATCCGATAATATCAAATACTTCCACAATATTAGAAAATGTGCCCGCCTAGTAAATAGTAAACTATTTAGGCCACCTTACGGAAGAATTAAGTCTAAGCAGACTCAATTCCTTCAAAGGCATTACGATATTGTGATGTGGAGTTTATTGAGTGGTGATTTTGATCCTAAGCTGAGTAAAGAGATGTGCTTGGAAAATGTGGTTTCCAATTTGAGTCCTGGATCAATTGTAGTTTTTCATGATAGCGTAAAAGCATTTGAAAAACTTCAGTATGTATTACCAAAAACACTCGAATATATGAAACTGATGAATTATCAGTCAGAGGCTATAAAAGAATCTTCAGATTCAAAATCTATGAAATTATCAGCATAAAAAAAGGAGTGACAATCACTCCTTTTTTTATGCCATCAATATTTCTTTTACCAACTTACTCAATAGGGCACCATCAGCTTTACCAGCTAATTCTTTACTGCATGCACCCATGACTTTCCCCATGTCTTTCATACCTGAAGCTCCCAGCTCATTGATTTTTCCTTTTACAAAATCCCTGAGTTCAGCTTCGTCCATTTGTTTGGGTAAATATCTCATAATGACGTCTACCTCTTCTTGTTCTGCCTCCGCTAAATCTGTTCTGGATTGTTCTTGATAGATTTTTATAGATTCATTTCGTTGTTTAACGAGCTTCTGAAGCATTTTAATTTCATCAACCTCCGACAATTCTTTTCCTGAGCCATCCGTCTTAGCGAGCAATATTGCTTGCTTAATCGCTCGAATACCTCTCATTG
>CAXQNQ010000107.1:0-3424 GCA_964225135.1 Mesoflavibacter profundi | reverse complement strand
AACGGAAAGGACCGAAGCCATAATCAAAGCACATCGGCCCCATGATATCTTCAACATAGGAAGGGTATTTGAAGATACCCTCTTCTTTGTTTTTCCATATATCTGCACCTGCTTCGCCCGCTTCTTTAAGAAAGGCATTTCCATAATCCCAAAAGTACATGCCTTTTTCGACTAGCGCATTTACGGCATTTACATGTCGCTTAAGTGTATCTCTAACCTCTGACATGAATCGTATGGGATTTTCATTCATCAAGACCTCCGCTTCTTCAAAGGTAAATCCGATAGGAGTATAACCTAAGTCGTTAATATTATGTAGGGAAGTTTGATCGGATCCCAATTCAATTTTAACTCCTCTTTCGACGAATTTTTCCCAAAGCTCCACAATATTGCCGTGGTAAATTAGCGCTATAGCTTCTTTATTGACTTTGCATTCAAGAATTCTGTCTGTGATGGCATCAGCATCTTGATAGACATTTTCTTTTAGTATGTATCCGTCTGTAATTCTTTGTTGTACCGCATCGCCGTCCGTCTCTGCAATTACTCCTACAGCCCCAGTGATGACTGCTGCTAGTGCTTGAGCACCAGACATGCCACCTAATCCAGAGGTAACAAAAGCAACTCCAGCTAAATTATCTTGTCCAAGCCCCATTTTTCTGCCTGCATTGAGCAAGGTTATAGTGGTACCATGCACGATACCTTGAGGTCCTATATACATAAATGAACCTGCTGTCATCTGTCCATAGGAGGTTACACCAAGTGCGTTATATTTATTCCAATCTTCTTTTTTCGAATAGTTTGGAATCATCATTCCGTTTGTTACAACTACTCTAGGTGCATCTTTATGCGAAGGGAATAGTCCCATTGGGTGGCCAGAGTATAGTACAAGGGTTTGTTCGTCTGTCATTTCAGCCAAGTATTTCATACATAGGCGATATTGGGCCCAATTTTGAAATACAGCTCCGTTACCCCCGTAGGTAATTAGTTCATGTGGGTGTTTTGCAACGGTATAATCCAGGTTGTTTTGGATCATAAGCATGATAGACGCCGCCTGTTTACTTTTGGCTGGATAGTCTTCAATAGGACGAGCAGCCATAAGATAATCAGGTCTCAATCGGTACATATAGATTCTACCTAATCGATTCAGTTCATCCATAAATTCTGGAGCCAATTCCTCGTGCTGCTCTTGGGGGAAATAACGTAGAGCATTAGCGAGCGCTAATTTTCTTTCTTTTAGACTAAGAACGTCTTTAATTACCCTCCTAGGCGCATGACTGACACTAGGGTCAAGAGGTTTTGCTGTAGGTATTACTGCTGGAATTCCTTCTAAAATGGCTTCTTTGAATTGGCTAACGGACTGCATGAATCAAATTTTATTCTGCCTCAAAAATAATCAAATCTTTGGAGTGCAAAACCATTTCGGTGGATATTGACCAAATCCTTGCTAACTTATTTTATCCTAAACTTAAGTCCCAATCCATAGTTGGAGTGGTGCTTAAAGGCAGGAGCTATTGAATTAAGCATGGCTTTTTGCTCTGTTTCAAGCGTGATAGTCCATTTTGGACTAAGTGCATAATTAAGCCCCATTTGAAGTCCTGCTTGGTGAAATTTCTGAAGGTTGTAGACGTTGATGTTTTCATAAATGAGACCTGCAGACAAATTCCATTTTGGGTGGTACTTGTAAATTGTATTAAGTCCGATTCGATGACTAAATATATTGTCACGCACATCAACATTAGAATCGAATCCTCCAGTAGAACTAAAGCTTCCACCATATCTGGTATAAATCCAATCACCTAGATTGTATTGTTCAGAATAATTTGCTGTTGCATTTATTTCTTGAGCATCTGCTAATGCTAAATCATTAAATAAGGAGTTGTTATTGTACCAAGAAAACTTGTAGTTTATACCTAAAGACCAATTATCCGATCTCTTTTTATTGAAATCTAAAGTCAAGTTTCTAAATAATAGACTTTGGCTGAATAGTTGTTCATTCAAGTTCAAGGCTAGTCCTCCTCCTATCTGAACTTCCCATGGATGCTCAACTGATGCTTGTGTAGGGTTTTGGATAGGATATACCTGTGTGGTCTCAAGCATTTCTATTGGCCTATCTATAGTAGCTATAATTCTATGTTGGTTAAACAGTATGTTGGGTTCTGGTATTGTTAGCTTTGGCGATAATGGTGGAATACTGGTATATACTTTTGCTGATTTACTTTTTTCTAATCCAGTTAAAGGTGGATAGTTTGATTGATTAAGTTCGGTTGATGTATTGTCATTAGCTCTAAGTGCAGCCTTAGGTTCGGTTGGAGATGTTAGTGAAAGTTCGGTTGTATTTTCTTTAGCGGTCAAAGGAGCTTCTTGCTCAAGTGTCAGATAGCCCATTTGTTCATTTTGACTAACAGAACCCAAGGTGGCTACAACTAAAACTGCTATTAGGCCTATGGATTTGAAAATTCCATTAGGTAAACCTTCACTACCTGCTTGTGGAAGACCTCCAGTAACTTTATTACCCTCCTGATCCAATAGGGCCTCCATAGCATCCCAGTTGGTTTCAGAGAAGGGGAAGTCCAGCTCTGAAAGTTTACGCTCGATATGTGTATTTTTTCCTTGCTTCATCACCTTTGTGTTTCAGTCAGATAATGGGCTAATTTTTCTTTTAATAACTTTCTTCCAGTTGAGACATGCCATTTGGACGTGCCTACTGGAATAGATAATTTTTCCGCTATTTCTTGGTGTTTATATCCTTCGACTACATACATGTTAAACACGATACGTGTCATTTCGGGGAGTTGTTGGATAGTTTTTAGGAGGTCCTCGGCCTTAAGTTGATCTATGATTGAATCTGTTAATGCAGGTTCTTGGACTTCTTCAATTTGTAGATTGTTTTTGTGTTTATTGTTTTGTCTGATTTCATCTAAGGCGGTATTAACAATTATCCTTTTTACCCAAGCTGGAAAACTTCCAGATTGACTATAACTATCTATTTTGGTAAAAACTTTTAGAAAGCCTGCATTTAAAATGTGCGCTGCTTGATCTTCGTCGGTAGAATAGCGCATAGCTATGGCGAACATTGGACTATAGAGTTTTTGGTACAGGTATTTCTGCGCCAAACGCTCCTGGCGCACGCAACCTGCAATAAGGTCCTCTAAAGTACTTTGTTCATTAAATATCATACCGCAATATTCAAACTATAGACGATGGTCTTTGATAAAGGGTTGGAAATAAAATAAAAAAAGTTGGCCACTTAGGGCCAACTTTTAATTTTTAACCCGATTGAATGAAAGCATTTTGAGCATCCAATCTGGTAGAGCTTTAGATGGTAATCTTTTTCTTAGATCAATATACCAGCCTATTTTTTTGACTACAGGAATCTTGTGTGTTTCAACAAATTCGATGAGTGCTCCATCTGGATCTTCGATATAGG
>CAXQNQ010000106.1:0-26096 GCA_964225135.1 Mesoflavibacter profundi | reverse complement strand
TGCTTATGTCTACTTAAAAAGGACTACTCTATTGCAGTCAATAAAAAATCTTAACTAAAAATTTGAATATTATTACTCCCCCCCAGGAAATAATATTCTTTAGTTGTTTGGGTTAACCGATTAGATCCAAGCCACAGGAAATTAATTCCCTGTAAATCAATACTTTAAAATTAGTTGTAATTACGAATTAAACAATAGGCGAAATAGCCTTTATTGTTACCAATACTTCCCGTAAATACCAAAAACTGCTAAATAATTCCTAAAAATTTGCTTCTAATGCCCAAAAAAATATGAGCTAGTACTAAAATTATTAATATAGAAACAACATTCAATTGAAAATAATAGATGTTTTTAGCCGGATAAAGCTAACTAGGCAACAGGCAATAGATTGATAGTTAGGGGTCTGAAATGTTTTAAACCAAATTTCAAAAAAAGAGCGTATGATTTAAATCATACGCTCTTTGTAAAATTGCTTATGTCTACTTAAATAAGACTACTTTATTGTAGCCAAAAAATGAGCTAAACTCTAGACTAAGAATATTATTGCTCCCCCCCAGGAAATAATATTCTTTATTTGTTTGGGTTAGCTTTTTTACTTAATGCTACAGGAAACCAAACTCCTGTTAATTAATACTATAAAATTAATTGTAAATACAACTTTATGAATAGGCAATAATCCCCAACTTGTTGTCAATTTTTCCCTATTTACCAAAAATACACTTTAATTTACCAAAAATATTCACTTTTACACCATTTATCTATATATATTATTTTATATAAACCATTAATTATCAGGATTTTAGCTACAAGGTAGTTCTTTGTGATCCCATCCTTTAACGAATGATATTGCATTAAATATACCAATCCAACGAGCACGCTCTTAATTCAATCTATAATTCTAAAGGCTATTTAAACAAAATCAGTATATTTCAACTGGTAGTAATTCTAGACTGTAGTTTTGATTTGTACTTTATGACCTTTTTTATGCTAAGTAATCAAAAAAGGTCAAGCAAAGCTATACATAAAAAAAGCGCTTGAAAAGGATCAAACGCTTTTGAACAGATTACTTATGTCTACTTAAAAAGTACTACGATTGTAGTTTAAAATTGGGCTACACTTTTAAGAACTGAATATTATGCTCTCCCACAAAGGATATAATATTCGAAATGGGTTTTTGGTTTATTGTTTTTGGTTTATTGCTGAAGTTTTAATTGATGGGTTATTACAGTCTGAAAATCAATACTTTAAAGATAAGGCGACATGTACATATAGATAGTATGCAATTTACCCCTACTTGTTGTCTAAACTTCCTAAATATACCAAAAAAATACAAATAAATGCCGTTTTATGTAAAAAAATAACCAATTAAAGAATTGATAATCAGTTATTTAAATGAAAGAAATTCGTTTTTTCAGTCAAATCAAACAAAGATCTGCCCTTGGTTTATTACTTGGTCCAATAGTATTCTTTCTTATTTTATCAACCAAGCCAGAGGGGCTATCTGAGGCAGGTAAAGCTATATTGGCATCAAGTGCATGGGTAGCCATTTGGTGGATTTCAGAAGCGCTACCATTAGCAGTTAGTTCATTGATGCCTATTATTTTATTCCCACTGGCTGGAGGAATGACATTAGAGCAAACTACTGCATCCTATGGTCATAAGTTTATTTTTCTATACATAGGAGGATTTGTTTTAGCTATGGCTATTGAAAGATGGAATCTACATAAAAGAATTGCCTTAGTTATTATTAACATTATTGGCACCAATCTCAAATCCATCATTTTAGGCTTTATGGTGGCAACTGCCTTTCTATCTATGTGGATTTCCAATACAGCAACGGCTATAATGATGTTACCCATTGGCTTAGCTATTTGCTCCAAGCTAGACGACGATCCAGCCACACGTCTAAATGAACATACAGCATTTAATAAGATTATAATGATTTCGATAGCCTATAGTGCCTCTATCGGAGGTGTTGCAACATTAGTAGGCACTGCTCCTAATTTAGTTTTGGCTGGAGTTATTGAAGAGTTTTTTGATGTACAAATTTCTTTCGTTCAATGGTTAAGTATTGGATTACCCGTTTCTATTTTACTGCTAGGGCTGTGTTGGTTTTATTTGACGCATATAGCTTTTCCATTTAAAAAAAATGCTTTCCCTGGTGGCAAAGCACTTATTCAAAGTCAACTTAAGGCACTTGGACCCTTATCCATTCAAGAGCGAAGAGTCCTATATATATTTATTGCCACTGGACTTTGTTGGATTTTAAGAGCTTTAGTACTGGATAAATTTATTCCCAACCTAGATGATACCATAATTGCCATTTTAGCCTGCGTAGCTATTTTCATCATTCCCAGTGATAAAGATTTCAATCAAAAGATCTTGAAATGGGAAGAAGCAGTAAAATTACCTTGGGGCATTTTATTATTGTTTGGAGGTGGTTTAGCTATAGCTAATGGATTCAAGACCAGTGGTCTAGCAGAATGGGTAGGCATACAACTCAGCTCACTGGAGGGCTTTTCCCCATTTTTGATACTGGTTATACTTGTGACTTCCATCAACTTTTTGACGGAAATCAATTCTAACTTGGCAACTACCACTATCATGCTACCCATCTTAGCCCCGCTAGGAATCGCTATTGGTATTCATCCATATATTATTATGGCTGCCTGTACAATTGCTGCATCATGTGCCTTTATGCTTCCAGTAGCCACACCACCTAATGCCATAGTATTTGCATCAGGGCACCTCAAAATTAAAGACATGGCGAGAACTGGTGTATGGATGAATATTATTGCCTTAATTGTAATCAGCTGTTACGTCTACTTCTTTATGCCAATAGTTTGGGACCTACCCGTTTTAAACTAGAATAAAGTATTAACAGGAGAACGAAATTCTAATTCGTGTTTTAGAAGTGCTTTTTTACGATCTAGACCACCTGAATAACCAGTCATAGAGCCATTTTTTCCAATTACTCGATGGCAAGGAATAAGGATTGAAATAGGATTCTTACCAATTGAATTGGCTATTGCACGTATAGCTAAAGGTTGCTCCATAAAACGGGCATATTTTTCATAGGACCATGCTTGCCCGTAGGGAATTTGCAGTAGACTACTCCATACTTCCTTTTGAAAATCCGTGCCTTTAAGTTCAATAGGTGTATTAAAAACTTTCAATTTGCCCTTAAAATAAAGTTCTAATTCCTTATCTAGAAAATTCAATAGATCATTTGATTCATTCTTGATGAGGGCATTGCACTCGGCACTGTATTTATCTTTCACAGCTTGCACATCAATTTTATCAGTAAAAGCCAGATAAATAATCCCTTTTCCGCTAGATATTGCATAAAGCATGCCTAGAGGACATCGTACGTATGAACCATAGTAATTTTTCATTTGAACATGACCTAGATGATTCCTACAAATTAATCTTTTTTGCTGTGTTTTACCAATTCATAGAATCACAGCATTAGACAAAGACTATTTGTTGATTATCTAATAGACCTTCCCCATTAAATCGATAAGCAGCTAAATATCCCTTCTTGGCAATGCTAAAATCTAAACAGCATACATTTGATTTTTGAATCATTGGCTCTCCTTTCAGCCAGTAATGGCCAAAGAATACAGGTTTATGCGTTGTAGGATAAACCTCACGTAAAGTCTTGGAATCTAATTGGACATTGATATGATTTAAATGTGCTTGATTGGGAATAGCAGCTTCTCCATAAGTTTTACCATCTGGATTCTCCCACCACTTAAAGCGGATATGATGCCTTTTCTTTCCATCCTTATCAAAGAAATGATGCCCCGATGGTAGTTCTAACTCCTTCCCTTTCAAGGAAACTTCTACAGCATCATTTAAAGCAGTTCCAGCTTGACATGAATTGATAAGTTTATCACGGGTAAGTCTGTTATTGTTTAAATCGGATTTCAATACATTGATTGCTTTAGAATCCCAACAAGCATGAACAGCATTGAATGTGGAGTCTTCATAGAATAATGGTAAAGTATAGAACCAATTTAAATAACTTTGGTATGAATCTTTTTTCTCAGCAAATTGATGGAGAGTAGCCTGATATTGATTGATGGTACCTGGATTATGTGGCCTTAGATATGCTCCCTTATATTTTGTCTCAAAACAGAGTGCATTATATTCATGGTTGCCCATAATAGCTAGCGCATTGCCTTCCTCCACCATTGAGCGTACGATCTTCAATGTAAGCTCAATCTCTGGTCCTCTATCAATATAATCTCCTAGAAAGAAAACTTTCCGTTCAGGGTGTTTATACACACCATTGATTCGTTCATAGCCTAGTTTTTGAAGTATTGCTTCCAGATGTAATCCATAGCCGTGGATATCTCCAATAAAATCGTACATAGTTTATTTTGAGGTTTATGGTAAAAACTTCAAAATATAATCATAAAATCTACATATATCCTAATTCACGATTACACGCTTGGAGCGGATTTGACCATCATCAAATACAACCTGTATGAGAAACAAGCCTTTACCATAGTCTTTTAATAATATAGTTTGATCATATGGTATAGCATCTACGACGGACATATTATGTACTATCCTTCCGCGAGCATCAAAAACCAAAAGATCGAAAGGCACATGCGCATTTAATTGCACTTGAATCGCTCCATTGGAAGGATTAGGGAAAGCATGAATTGCTCCAATATTTCGATCCATTACTTTTACAACACTAGTTGGATAATTAAATTCAAACCAATTAATATTAAGTGGACCAGCATAAACAGTAACGCGCATAGTATATCGACCTTCAGGCAGTAAAACATCTACACTTGAAGTTTGCCAGGATTGCCATCCGCCAGTACTAGAAAATGTAGGTTGATCTATTAAGTATTCACTACCATTAGAGTCAATAAATACAATCTTTAATTGAGCAGTACCATACTGCGCTGCATGTCTCACATCAAGTCTATAATTCCCTCCAGCTGGAACGTATACTTCATAATCCATGTAATCAAATGGATCCAAATAACCTATATTTTCACCACCACCTACATCCGTAGTTTCTTCTAATTCGATTCCAGATTGCTCGCTAAATGCCTCCGCCTCTATTCTACCTGGTATCACATGTACAAATTCTAACCTATTTTCAATAGGTTCTAGCGTAAAGGTATTCAAGGTGGTTTCATCAATAGCAGAGATATCTTCACCAGCATAGGTCAATCTAATTTCATCTGAATAGATCAATAGATCGGCTAATTCAAAGTTTATGATTCGAGTATTATCATCATCTAAAGTGATTTGATTAATGGTCCTAACTTCTCCATTAACAGTGAGTTCAAACAAATCCACATAGTCCTCCACAGGACCTTGAAGTAGTTTGTTGGCATTCATTTGAATATGATATTCATCGATAGTTTCTCCATTTATAAATGTGGTGGGTAGCGAATTTGATTCAATTCCTGTTTGAATGAATTCAAAGCTACTTACATTGAATCCAGCCTGATCAATATAGAATTGTAATTTTTCATCACCTTCATCCAAGATCACATTTTCAACTAAAACAGTGGTCCAGGACTGCCAATTTCCAGTTGGAGGAGCAAAGGTTGTTGGAATAAGTTCTGCCCCATCAGCCTTGAAATGAAAGCGACCTCCTGAACCTCCTGAAGAAGTACGCACCGCAATATGATACACGCCTGAGGCTTCCACATCAACCTCATATTGCATCCATTCATCAGTAGCAGTAAATCCAACATTGAATCCATTGGAATTCACATCATCGGAACAAAATTCAATATCGACTCCATCATTCCGATAGGCCCAACCATCATTCCAAGAAGTGTATTCTCCTGTAGACACATTATAGTTAGCCGATACTTCATCAAAATAAGCTTCACCAATAATACCCATATCATAATCTGTTGCATGAACCACACCAGGAATCATGTGATTAGAATAAGGAATTGTTTCTTCTGAATGCACTTGACGGAACATGGCATCAATGACCTCAGGTTGAAAATCACAGTTTTCCACTTTTAGGTCTTCCGTTAATTGCATTAAAGTCTGTTTTACAAAAAGTGTATCAGGCGTTTGGCCTCCATTATTCCAATAGTCCAACAAGCTTTGATAATCTGAACTCTTGTTAATAGATAAGGCACAAGAAATAGATTCAACTTTTTTCAGAGGCCACCAAGCCCAACCGATATCGAAATCTTCCAATAACCGAATAGCATCTGCAAACCAAACGTTAGAATTTTCGCCACTTTCACCGAGGAAAAGCGGCACATTATAACTATCTCGAATGTCCAATACCCATTGTATGGAAGCTGGATCATTAAATGACCAATACTTATGAGGTGAATAGACCAAGTTAGGATCCCACGGAGGCGTTAAACCTGTAAAATCATTAGCAAACCAATTCCCTTCTATGAATATGATATGATTTTCATCAACAGCACGTATGGCCTCAGTAATATCTTCATAAAGGTTTCTAAGACTAGTATTACCAGGAAGGTCCCAATTGGGCTCGTTCAATAAATCATAGCCAGCAACCCATTGCTCATCTGCGTAGCGTTCAGCAAGTCTCTCCCACAACGCGACTGTTTTAGCTTGATTAGCAGAACTTTCCCATAAGGAGGGCATACTCGGGTCATAATCTGAAATACCCTCATCATAGCCTTGCCCCCCTGGTGCTGCATGTAAATCCAGTATAACATACATTTCGTTTTGTGCACACCAGGAAATAAGACTATCCGTCATCTCAAATCCTTTATCCAGCCAAGTGTGTTCTCCTGGATTGGGTTCATCTTCTATAGGCAGCGTAAATAAATTATAATGCATAGGAAGACGAACAGCATTGAATCCCCAAGACTTAAGTGCTTCTACATCAGCTTGACGCATATGATTAGCATACCAAGCCTCATAAAATAAATTGGTATCCGCTTCACCGATTAATGCTTCGATTTCAGCGCGAATCTTCCGCTGAGAATTTGCAAAGCCAGCAGTTTGAAGCATGTAACCTTCTTGTAACATCCAACCACCTAAGCCCATACCTCTCAGCAAAACGGTGTCTTGAGCCTCATTGACAATTACTTTACCACTGGCACTCAAAAAGTTTTGACCGCTGACAGAAGCAACCAGACAATAAGTCAAAAAGAAGCAAATAATAAATTGAAGTGGATTACGCATACCCTTAAATATGGAGAAATGAGTAAGCACAAGGCTCACTCATTTATTAATTAAATAATTATTGTTGTATAATGAATTTCTTGGTCAACAGTCTACCTTCGTACGCCAATTGAATGAAATAAATTCCATTTTCATAAACAGCAGTATTTAGTACAGTTTGACTACCTAGATTGGTATCTCGACTTTCAACAAACTTTCCATAACTATTAATAATTATGAAGGAAGCTGGCTGTTCACTAGACTGCCCATTCCACTCAAAGGTTAGTTGATCTTGAGCTAAAGTTGGACGAATAGTGAATAGATTATCCGAACTAAATAGCTCATCAAGATTAGATTCAACGCAAGATCCGTCATTTATACAATTTCCAAAACAAGCTAAAATAGTTGTATCTGAGCTTGTAGGCGGTAACCATCTGTCATTAAAGGAATTAGGATCAGCGCATTCTAAACCTTCTAAATTTTCTTTGCAACTCCAATCCCCACAGTTTCCATTCAAGAACGTATAGTGACTAGCAAAACCTACTGGCCTTCTAGATACAAAAGTGTATATCCCATCACCATCAGGATCAATCATTGGATTATCACCTGGCGTTCCAAAATTACCTCCTCCAGCTATAAAAATTCCACTTGATTCTACATCAATTTCCGTAGTATTCAACTGGAAAGTAATATCAATGGAATCTGTAACTACGGTACAATTACCGTCAAAATCACAAGTTCCAAAACAAGCTAAGATGGTAGTATCGGACATAATTGGTAGCATCAATCTGTCATTGAAATTGGAAGGATCAGCACACGGTTGTCCTGCAATATTTTCCTTACAGCTCCAATCCCCACAATTTCCATTTAAAAATGTGTAATGTGAAGTAAATCCTTGCTGTCTCTTATAAACGCCTGTATATATACCGTCACCATCTAAATCTAAAAGTGGGTTATCACCAGGAAAACCAAAACCACTTCCTCCGGCAATAAACAATCCACTTGGATCAATATCAGGTATTAAGGCTGTATTCAACTCAATGGTTATAAAAACAGAATCTGTTACAATAGTACAACCCCCATCAAAGTCACAGGTCCCAAAACAAGCTAAAATAGTTGTGTCTTGAGTTACTGGTGGAAGAAATCGGTCATTGTAATTATCTGGGTCACTACATGGCAGACCAAACAAATTTTCTTTACAACTCCAATCACTACAATTTCCATTCAAAAAGGCATAATGACTCGAAAAGCCTACCTCCTTTTCAATAGTAACGGTATAGATACCGTCTCCATCAGAATCAACCATTGGGTTATCTCCAGGGAAGCCAAACCCTGTGCCTCCAGCTATATAGACACCTGAAGGATCGATATCTACAACAGTTTCCATATTCAGCTCAAAGGTGATATTGACCGTTTGTGCGAAAAGTCCCCATGTAAATAGTAATAAACAAAGTGTAGTCAATTTTCTCATAGTCTATTAATCTTTAGTTAGTGTATATCTTATTGTTCTCTGATTGTTACATTATCAATAGTCACACCCTCCGTACCGAGGTTAGCCCCTCCAGCCTTGATCACCAAATAGGCAGAGCTAGTTTCACTGAATTCAAAAATTCCATTAGGAGAACCTGCACTGCACGATAAGGTGGATAAAGGCCCATCAAAAGGCTCTCCACCACAACCATCCCAGGTATTCAGTCCCATTAAAATTCCTCCACTGCTATAGTCCTGCCCTAGAGCTGGTTCAGCTGTCCCTACAAATACTTCAAACCAACTGTCTGACATACCACTTCCGGATATATCCATTTGGATTTGATAGGTCACTCCGCCCTCTACTTCAATAGGTTGAAAAATACCTACATTACCCCAACCGCCACCAGTCCAGTGTGCCTGACCATTACTTATTTCTACTTCTGCACCTGCAGAGATAGGCAGTATCTGCCATACCGAATTATCATCGAATGTACCGTTCTCCGCTAAATTAGAACCTACTAGATCTTCAGCAATTGAAATGGTTTGAGTGGTCTCAGCAGTACCCCCATCGGTAAATATTTTGAAGCGTACTTCATAATCACCCTTCACATAAAATATTTTTTCTGCTGTATTACCTTCTGCAGCTGTATTATCACCAAAGTTCCAGTGTTCATACCAAGTCTCTATTGAGGGATTGGCTGTGAAGTAAAACTTGTTTGGATTCTCTGCATCAATAGTATATGAAAAGGTAGCATCTGCTTCCGCGGGAGCTGTGCTAATCATTTCTTCATCGCTACTGCAAGAAGTAAATCCCACAAGTGTGATTATAGAAATCAGTAGTACGATGTTGTTAAACTTATGCATATCTATCTTTTTACTTGTGTTATCAATTATTAATACCCAGGATTTTCTACCAGTCTAGGATTATTATCTATTCTTCCTTGACCAATAGGTATGTAATAATGTTGTGGGTAAAAATTCATCTTATTAGGCTCTGCTTGAATCACTTCATAGGTAAACGTGATATTCCCAAAATCATCTATATGCCTTAGGGAACGGATTCCATAGGTTTGTACACTGAGTTTCTCTACCGCAGTTCGCCATCTCCTCAAGTCCCAATATCTATGGTCTTCAAAAGCTAATTCAATCTTACGTTCATTCCTCAATCGGTCTCTGTAAGCATCTCCAGATAGCGATTCTAATCTTAGGTCAACCAATAAACCTGCTCTTGCTCGAATGGGCTCTAAGTAATCTCTAGATAAAGCTTCTTGACCCAATTCATATGCAGCTTCTGCAGCGTTTAGATAGATCTCACCTAAACGGAACAGGATACAATCCTGTCCAGAGTAGTATTGCTGAATCAATAGAGGTGAACCACCATCAGCCAAATACTTTCGTACATAAGCTCCAGTCTTAGTCGCATCCGGGTGAACTCCCATGCCATCTTTTCCAACTCCAGTACCCGTATTCGTATCCACTTGACCATTACGAACAGTTGCATACCAAGTTTCTACACCTGATCCTTGGAACACATCATAATTCGTCAAAAGAGTCCCTTTGAATCTTGGATCACGACCATTGAATGGATCAGTTGCATCATAACCAGAACCTTGTTCTTCCGGCAATTTCCCAGTTGCTAGCATCTCATAGCTATCCATCAGTCCTTTTGTAGGGGACATACTTGAGCCCCAATCTACCCTATAGCTATATGGTGAATTTCTTAAATCATAAGAATGCCCTTTTTCATAAGGGATCCATATTTTCATGAAAATGGTTTCATCTTCTGTCTCATCCAAGAATAGTCGAGTGTAGTTCTCTGTAGGATCAGCATAGTTGTTGAATAAGGTATATCCACCTTCCTCAATCAATAAAGTAGAAGCATCTAAAGCAAGTTGGTAATAGTCATCCTGCAATGCATTATCTATCCCTAGTAATCCATCTAATTGTACCGTTCCGTATTTAGCAATACTACCTGCATATAATGCTGCTCGAGACTCCATAGCTTTAGCAGCCCATCGACCTGCTCTACCTTTTTGTCCTACCCATCGGTCTGGTAACAAATCAAAAGCTAGTTGAGCATCTGCAATAACTTGATCGTATACTGCTTGTTCTGTATCACGCTCTGGAAAGTATTCTTCATCAGGTGTTAATTCAGGATCCTGCGGATCCAATATGATAGGCACCCCACCATAACGCTTTACCATGGCGAAATAACAAAAGGAACGCAGAAAGTATAATTCACCTAGACGACTATTCTTCTCGGTTTCAGTTAATACATCTGTGCCAATTTGCTCGATACTCTCCAAGGCATAATTGATTTTCCAAATATTATAATACCCCCACCAATCAAGTGGCCAATAGTTATTACTCGTACCCCAGGTGCCTGGACGAATGGTGTTATACGCTGGCGTCCAAGAATAGGTACTCATGGCTAAATCTGTCAGTGCATCTCTGTGCGCACCCCAACCAGCACTTTGTCCAAAATCCTTCAGATAATCATAAGGCATATTATCATAAATCTTGAAGATATAGGTATCCATTAAATCTCGATCACCCCATACATCGGCTTCAGTAATACGATCCAATGGTGGTGCATTTAAAAAATCAGATTGACAAGCTGAAAAACTCATCAGAATGAACAATCCTCCTACTATATTTTTTACTATAATTCTCATGCTGTTCATTTTAAAGGGTTAGATTAATTCCGAAAGTAATGGATTTCAATTGTGGGTAATACCATCCTGTAGAGGATTGCATCTGTGGATCAAATTCTTCTTCATAAGATTTGAATACCATCAGATTATTACCCGTTGCAAAAAGTATAATATCCTTGAATCCACCATCCTTTCTGCCCCACTTTGGCAGCGTATAACTTAGATTGACATTCCTGATTCTTAAATGATTAGCATTACGCATCCAGAAATCTGAATACTTGTAATTATTCTCATTAAAACCACCATCTGTTACACGCGGATATCTAGCATCTGTATTGTCCACTGTCCAATAGTCCATCTGATATGCGTAGCCATTAAAGCCATTTCTCAAAGGAGCTTGAGCCTCGCCATCGATATAGATATCATAACCTAATGCTCCTGTTAGCAATACGGATATATTGAAGTTTTTATAACTCGCTGACAGATTGCAGGAGTAGTTATATGCTGGTTTATCTCCATTTCCAAATACGCGCTGATCAAGTACATCGATAATACCATCATCATTAAGATCGGCATACTTCACATCACCAGGCTGAAGACTTAGATTACCATTATTATCTTGGATTGGACTGACCTCGATTTCTTCTTGAGTCTGAAACAAACCATCAGATACATAACCCCTTCTTAGATTGGTAAAGCCCCCAGTTATGGTCAAGTTCTGACGCATAAACTCATCTTGGATAAGCGCCTCATCAATAAACTCAGCTGTTTCTCTAGAATAAGAGAAATTGGTTCTAGAGGAGAAATTAAATCCTCGAGCAAAGTTTTTTGAGTATCCCAAACTTAACTCAAAGCCTTCGTTGGAATATTCATGGAAATTGCGGGCAGCTAATCCAACACCTAAGGTACTTGGAACAGATCCTGATGCATAAGCCAATACGCCTTCTTTATACCTTTTAAAATAATCTATTGAAAGTGTAAGGTCAGTATTGAATAAAGCCATATCTAAACCAACATCATAAGTAGTTATGGTCTCCCAAGTGATATCTCTATTGGGAAGATCGGTATTATCAATAGTAGGAATAGCAGTTTCATTAATGGCGAAGAAATGATTAAACACAAAACCGGACAACCATTGATAAGCTGCAGTTCCATCATTACCTGCAGTTCCAACTGAGGCTCTTAATTTTAAGCTTGGAACATATTTTTGAACCCCACCAAAGAATGGCTCCTCTGAAATTCGCCATGCTGCAGAAACCGAAGGGAAGAATCCCCACTGATTTTCTGGAGCAAACCTAGAAGAACCATCATAACGGAAAGCCGTTTCAAGCATATATTTAGACTTAAAATCGTAATTAAACCTTCCGACAAAACCTAATCTATTTTCTCTATACTCTCCCCCACTAGCGTCTTTATTTTCATTTGATCCCGCAAATAATTGATCAATTACTTGAGATTGAAAATCCTGTCTTCTACCGAAGAAGTTCTCCCCTTGACTACTTTGGACTTCCCCTAAAACAAGCGCAGAAACGGTATGATTGCCAAAAATTCGATCATAAGTAATGTATTGCTGTGCCACATAATTATTAGCATAGTTCATACTCTGAGTCAAAACCGTTTCGGAGAAAGATCCTTCTGGACTTGCGGTGAAGGAGGAATAATTACCCGTTAGGCGATTGAGGGTGTAGAGCTCATAGCTTTTCCCCCAGTTTTTATTGTAGAATACATTATTAACTAAAGAGGCATATGATTTTACCTTTAGTCCTCTAATACCAATTTGTTCTAAATCCCATTCGAGAGTCAGTTTAGCATCAATATTATTGTTACGTTGTCTGTAGTATCCTGCATTAAAGTCTCGCATACCTTCTAAAATATGATTTGGACTAAAACTTGGACGTGCAGGTGTTCCATCTGGATAGTAAGCCAAATCCATTGGAAGGGCTCTACTTAACTCCCTATAAATATTATATGCTGAATATGCAGGCGCTTCATTTAATCGCCTTCTACCAGCAAGATTTATTTGGAATCGCAAATAATCTGAAATATCTGCATTGATGTTCGTTCTCAAATTAAATTGCTGATAACCCAATACATCTTCTGTGTAATTGGAGCTTTGATCCAAGAACCCAGCGGAAACGAAATACTTAATCTTCTTAGTTCCTCCCTTTACATTCAAGTTATGTCGTTGCTGAAAACCCCAATCTTTAAAAATCAGCGATCGCCAATCTTCATTTGGATAATTGATAGGATCTGCACCATTGGCATATAAGGCTAATTCTTCTTCTGAATAAAAGGGATCCAATCCAGCATTTAAAAGTCCTTCATTACGGACTGTTGCATGCTCTACCGAACTTAAAAATTCAGGATATGTCGTAAATGCTGTATGTGTAAATTGATTGCTGTAATTTAATTCAGGTTTACTCTCAGTACCTCTCCTAGTCGTAACTAAGATTACACCATTTCCACCCTGTACACCATATACAGATGCAGCTGCAGCATCCTTAAGCACGGATATACTTTCAATCTCATTAGGATCTAAATCATCAATGTTTGCAGGAGCACCATCAACTATTACTAAAGCATTACCAAAATTTCGAACTTCAAAAGATGAACCACTGAAGCCAGGTTCCCCACTCCCCTGTCGAACAAATAAACCAGATGCTAATCCTTCTAAACTATTACTAACAGTTGGAACGGGAAGTTTGCGTAATGTTTTGGTATCCACCTCCGAAATCGAAGAAGTTAACTTAGCCTTGGATTGAACACCGTAACCAACAACAACCATTTCCTCAAGCTCATTACCAGGAGTCAATTCAACTGTTACATTTTGATCCTCACCTAATAAGAGTGTTTGAGTAGCGTAACCTGTGTAAGAAAAAGTAACTGAAGTTCCTTTTGCAGGAACTACTATAGAAAAGTAACCTATTTCGTTGGTGATTGAACCTGTAAGCAAATCATCTAATAGGATATTTGCTCCAATTAAAGGTTCACCATTTTTTGCATCTACTACGATACCAGAAACCTCAATTTGAGCTACACCTTGAATCGTATTAAATAAAACCAACAATAAAGTCAGTAATCTTAATTTCATAAATTAGATTTTATAACAAATAAAAAGTTGGCAAAGCCAATACAACAAAAATATTTTGGTCTTAAATACTAGATGGGCACCGTCTAAAAATACCAGTCAAAAATTATTTTGTCGAATTATTTACTACGACAATACTACGACAATTCAATATTTCGGGTCATTTAAGGCAATATGACAAAAATATTATAGAAGCCTATATTTATTAAACTTTAGGTTTTCTCAAGTTGAGAATGTAAGTTGCAAGGTCTATTTCATTGGATAAACCTAGCCGTTTTTTCAGTCGATATCTAGCTTGTTCAGTAGCTCGTATTGATATATTCAATAAAGACGAGATTTCCTTTGAACTAAGATTTAAACGAATTAAATAAATAATTCGGAGATCGTTTTTAGTGAGCGATGGATGTAATTTATTGACTTCCTCTGTAAAGCTATTGTCTATTTGGGCGAAATAATAATGAAACTCATTCCAATAATCAGAATTGTTAAGCTCAAAATTAATCTTAGAAATAATGGAGGTTAATTCCTCCTTTTCTTTAACCAGTTTAATGTCTTTGAGTAGGGATTTAAGTACTTCATTTTTTTGAGCAATCTGAGCAGAATTGAACATTAACTTCGAGTTACTTTGGTTGATTTCAGAGGCCAATTTTTCGTTTTGAAGTTGTAAGACTTGACGTTTATGGAAAGCCACTTTCTGCTGGGTGTATAGATTCAATCCTAACCAGGCTCCTACAATTGCAATAAGCAGCATTAATACTCTAAACCAAGCAGTTTGCCAAAGTGGTGGATGAATATTTATTAAGATATCATTTTCAACATCTTTATACTTATATCTCAATTTATAAGTCCCTGGATCAATATTAGTATAGTAGGCTATATTACTCCCCTTTTCTGTATTTTGCCATTCCAAGTCAAAATCCTCTAATAAATAGCTGAAGGATTCATCGTATAAATTTGCAAAGTCATTATTTGCAAAATATAGGGTGAATGATCGGTCTCTATGGTCTAGATGAACAAGTTCTGCTTGCTCTATGGGCTGTTCAAATCTAAATAAATTAGAGGATTTAGAGATCAATGAGATAGTTTCATTATTGATATCTATTTGCGATAAAAAGACCTTATAATCATATTCTATATCTGCTGGTTTAAAAGCATCTATTAGATTCAAACCGTAAATACCGCCAGCTAAAATTTTATTGGCCCTACTGAATAATATGGCTTGTTGATTAAACTGATTTGCATCTTGCTGCCTTTGAAAATCGTAATTGATTACTTCGTAATTGTTATTATCCAACTGAATAAGTCCCGCAAATCCAGACAACCATAAATAACCATTTGAATCTTCACAAATACCCGATATATTATTTGAAAGCAATCCAGATGAATGATTAAATCTTCTAAACCCTTCCTTAATTTTTAAATTCAATCCTCCACGCTCTGTCCCAATCCATATTTGATTCAATTTATCTTGAAAAATTGCCCTTACTCCATTATCACTTAAAGATAATGGGTCTTGTTCATTGTATTCAAAAGAAGATAATAAGGCTCCTGCAGCATTTAAAACATCAATGCCCATCTCAGCATAACCAACCCAAATCTTTCCTTCGTGATCAACTAAAACATCCATGATTTCCGTACTTCGCAGATCGACTTTAGTTAACTCCATTGTTTCATCATTCAACAGAAATAAACCTTGCCCCAAAGTTCCTATCAAAATCCTTCCGTCTAACAATTCATCAAAAGCCCATATATTTGAGATAGACAATGCACTATTGGGTAATATCTGGTTAAAAAACCCTGTATTGGGGTCGTATTGATCCACCCCTGATCCAAAATGCCCTACCCAAACCTTGCCGCGTGAATCTTCAAATAAAGTCCGTATAGTATTGCCAGAAATGGAATGAGTAGTTGATTGATCAGTTTTGTATACCTTGATTTGTTCTAGTTTTTCTACATTTTTAGCTAATAATAGTCCACCTCCATCTGTCCCAATCAAAAGCTCCCCATTACTATGCTCCAGCATACTCAATACAGAATTGGAATTCCTTCCTTCATTTGAAAGCTTTCCTAGTGGATAAAAGTCAAACTTAACCTTAGATGATTTTAAAATATTTACACCCCCATTAAATGAACCAATCCATAGATTATCTGTATCATCCATCAATAAACAGTATAGAGCATCTGTGTTAAGAGAAGTTTGATCCTTATTTTTATTCCTAACTGGCTTGAAGGCGTTTTTTATAGGATCATATACAAATAGGCCATCGCCATCAGTAGCTGCATAAATATTTCCAGCTTTGTCTTTAATTACATCCATTACAACATTAGTAGGTATTCCAGATGCAGCATCATCAATAGAGAACCGTTCATAAGACAAGTCACTCAGATTAACTTTATACAATCCAGTTCCTTGGGTAGCTAACCATAAGTATGCGCCATCCAAACACATTTTTTTTCGATACCCTGCAAGATTAGCTGAGTTGGGTAACATTTCATGGCTTAATACAAAATTAGATGTCTCTGGTAGCAACATATTTATGCCTCCCCCTGCAGTAGCAACCCAAAGGATGCCTTCATGATCCATTACGGTAGAAAATGTTATGTCGCTAGAAAGCCTTGCATTTGATGAGTTATATACTACTGTTCTTTCATTAAAGGGATCATATTGCATTACGCCCTTACCAATAGTAGTAATCCATATACTACCATTTGCATCTTCATAAAAGGAGCTAATTTCAGTATTTTGAATTTGTTCCAATCCGGCATTTTTGGACAAATTGACAAAGGTATCCCTATCAAAATACTTAAGGTTAATACCATTCTTTTTTGTTCCAACCCAAAGATTTCCTTTGGAGTCTTCATACAATGCAGAAATATGTACCCCTTTAAAGCTAGTAGTTGAGGAACCTGAGCTAGAACCGATATACTTTTTAAGTTCATATCCATTGTAACGATTGAGCCCATAGCTCGTACCTATCCATACATAACCTATGGAATCTTGTTCTATACAATGAACTGTATTATGTGTAAGACCATCAACAATAGTTAAGTGATCGAAATAATACTGCGCATAGGAAGGTATCCATATCGAAAACAAAAATAATATCAGAACGATTAATCTATACATTGATATTCAATAAGTGCTATTAGTAAAGCAATATCAAATTAATGTATTACATGTAAAAAATTCTAAAACCTACTTATAATATTAGAAATCAGCAATTTAATTACATTCGAAAGGCTAAACTAGATTTATTTCAGACTTATAGTAGCCAACTCCAACTCAAATGATTCAACTTTTTTATTTCCAAACAAAATACCCAATTCCTCTATGGGTCCTCCAGAAAAATTAGGACTTCTTAAGGTTCGACCTCTGAAAGATGGATAAAAATCTGCTAGATTTAATTCGATGAGTTCCCAATCTCCAGTGGTTTCAAAGTATTGGATATAGGAATAGTAATCGCTTCGGTTAGATTTGATTCTGAATTGATATTTTTTTCCATCACCTTTAACACTCAGCACTATTTTAGAATATGGCGTGCAATCCGTTGGACTCAGGACATGCCTTACCGAAGAAAATCCACCATAGTTATCTAATGAAATTTGACCGGAAAACACAGCATGATCTTCTTTATTAATCAGTAGACTACCTTGAGACAATCCACCCATTACACCGTCATCAACTACATACCAGTCGTCTAGTGCATTTGATTTTGAAAAATCTACTAATACCAAAGAATCACCAAAGACCATAAAGCATAGATAAAATAAGAGCGTCATCTTTTTTAAATAAGACAATCAAAGCATAAGCAGGGTTTAAGGAAACCATTATTATTTAGCAAAAGTGTTCAAATAATTATGTACTGCAATGGGTCTATCGGTAGCTATAATATCTACTTCTGCACGAATGATAGGATTATATATTTGATCTCCTTTGGCCACTGCTTGTTGATCAATATTTCCCAAGGCTCCGAAAATACCAGCAATGCCTACTTGATGTAATTTTTTGATTAGCTCCATATTGGGTTGCCTAGTACCCATAAAGGCAATGGTCCTATCTGCAGGCACTCCAGAGGATTCCCATCTTTCATATTCTTCCATAGAGCGAATAGAAATGGACTGCATAAATTCTGGAGCATACGCATAAATACGTTGACTCTGTGCTGTGGTGTATGCAATAATGAAGCAATTCGCTTCTGCATTTTTCAACCGAATATGATCAATCACACGTTCAACAGGTACTGATCGTTTGATATCAACACTAAGGATGGTATGACTTTTTATGGCCCAATCTAGCACTTCTTCGAAGGTAGGAACCTTAAAATGTGTACTTACACCAGTAGGCAAAACTAAATGAAGCGTATCTATTATGCTGTATGGTTGATTTGCAATATTACCAGAACCAGTAGTCGTTCTATCTATTGTATTATCGTGCATCATTACTAAAACGCTATCCTGCGTCATTGCTATATCACATTCAATAATCAAATCAACTTGTTGTCTTAAATGAACAAAAGACTCCAAACAATTCTCGGGCCATATAGAATCATAACTTATACCCCGATGACCACTGATTAAGACTCCATCAAGAGGATAATTTAGTCCATATGCCAATAGACCTGGCGAATGGTTATCAAATGTAGTAGGATTATCTTGCTGACATCCAGCAAGCATGAAGGATACACCTATTATAAAACCAATCCATTGCATCTTGTGCTTCATTTAGTTTTACAGAGCGTTTAAATTTATTTGAAAATTATTTTTGTAGTGCTATAAAATGCTCCATATGCAGGATCTGCGCTTAGGCGCACTACAAAAAGCCCTCGACCGATATCAGAAGCATGTAAGGACATATTTAAATCTCGAATGGACTGTGCATATTTAACTTGACCAGATACATCAAAAACCTCTAGTTGACCACCCATAAATTCTTGAGGGATAACTATTTGCATTTCAGCACTTGAAGGATTAGGCGAAGCATATATATGCATACCAGACTGAGATAATGATTCGGTAGAAGAAACATCTGCACAAGCAATGCCTTCTAAGAAAACACTTGAATTATCTAAAACTTCTATGGCAATGGCTGAACTCAAATTATTGAAATAAGATACATGACCTAAAGAATTCTCGATTGTAGTTAACTCAGATGGAATACCCAGCTCTTGCGCTTTACCATGAACAATCTCTGAACCTTGCAAACTAACTATAGGAATTCCAAAGAATGGCGTAGCGAAACCCACTCCATATGGAACTACATTGTCCTGATCATCATGGACAGAAAATATAGGTTCATCATTTTCATCCATCCAGCTAACATTATAAATAGCTCCAGAGTAATTCAAAACACCTTGCACTTCTGGAGTAATGTCTGTGAATTCATTAGAAGCACCTGGAAGGCCAAAATCAGGATCAATATGCTGAGACATAAAAGCTGGTACGTCATCATTCTCATCCATGTAAGCTGCGTGAATGGAGGTAATTCCACCAGCAGATACACCACCTATAAAAATCATTTCTGGGTTTATCCCAAATATATCATCCGTCTGGGTATCATTAATAAAAAAGCGCATAGCACCAAAGGCGTCCTCCACAGACTGTACAACCACCTCAATAAGTGCTAATGAATCGGGCAAAGGAATGAGGGGCCCATCAAATAAGCGATAAGACATAGAAGCTGCTACATAACCTCTTGATGCAAAATCTCTACAGATATTATGCATAGAGCTCTTATCACCAGTTACAAATGCACCACCATGTAATAGCAAAACTAATGGTCTGGCATTAACATCTGACTCCTCCGGCTCAAAGACATCTACGAATAATTCTACTGTTTGACCGGTTACAGAAATGTTTTCTCCATACTTGACATCAAAAGTTTCAATTAAGTTATTGAAAATAGGCTCAATGTATCTTTGGCCGTCACAATTTGGAGATTGTGCATGTATGGCTGATGTTAATATGAAGAATGCAAAAAGGAGAGTATATAAATAATTCATAATTTGGATGAATAATATTAGGATGATATTAATTTCTATTTTTTAGCCAGCTTACTGTTTTGGTATTAAAAATTTCAGGTTGTTCTACATTAACTACATGCCCACAATTTGGAACAATAAATAGATCAGCAGAAGTATGATCCTCCACCAACTTGCTGATTGAAGGTAAGAACATATGGTCTTCAGAACCCATGACATATAATGTTGGAATTTCAGGATCTTTGAATCTGAATAAAGCCAGCAAAGGATTGATGGTTGAAGCTAGAGTAAACCAACGTTTGAATTCCTTTTGATATAATTTGCGGGCTTCATTAACAAATAAATTCCTAGATTCCTTGTGCGTCTTTTTAGGCATTATAATGATGGCGAAAAACTTGTATAGTAGTAGATATGGAACAATGGATTTGAGTACAACACCTAGTCGCATCAGGATTTGACCTCTAAGGTTTAACTTCATCACTGCTCCACCCATGACCATGCTTTGTATGCGATCAGGATATCTTTCGGCTAATTCACGTATAATGATAGTACCTAACGAAATACCCACAAAATGACTTTGCTGGATCTTTAAATGATCTAAGACCTCTATTACCTCATCTCCGATGACATCAAAAGTATATTTCTTTAACTGTGTGTAAATATCCTTTTTGGATTTGCCATGCCCTCTTAGATCTATTAATAGCACATTAAAAGCTTTATTATAAGCTCTAAGTTGTTTATACCAAATACTAGAGCTACCACCTGCACCATGGATGAAAGTCACCCACTCCGAAGTATCCTTATTTTCTAGTATGGAATAGTGTAACATCTAATTTTTTTTGAAGACGAAATATACCCAAATAAATGAAACATTCATTTAGTCAAATAGTTAAACTTAAATTTTACTGATAATCTTAAGGTTATATAGGAACTAAACTCGAATTTTCAATGTAATGGTATTAATAATATAAGCTCCCCTCCTTTATTTATATAAATATATCCTATATTAATTTTTACGCATTAGATTATCTAAACAATTTAACCATGAAACAATTATTACTTTGCTGCTTACCGCTTTTCTTTTTTTCCTGTAATGCAACAAAAGATGCACAATCGCAAGCAGCAGCTTATCAAACCAAAGCAGAGACAGTAGAACAAGAGCTGAATTCTGTTAAAGGTCAGCTAGCTACAGTGTATGACAAAAACAAAGCATTAAAAGCTGATGCTGAAGAATTATCCTACACCAATCAAAAATTAGCAGAAGAAAATAAATTGCTAATGGAGCAGCTACAATCTGTTACCACTGAAATGCAGGAATCATCGGACGATTATGGCGTATGGTTCAGAGTACAGATTGGCGCATTTGGACAATACAAAGTAGATCCAAATGTAGCTACCACGGATGAATTAAGCATTGAAGAACAGGAGCAAATGCAAAAATTTTCTCTTGGTAGATTTAGAACGTATTCAGACGCTAAGGATTTACAAAAACACCTCATGTCAATAGGAATTATCGACGCTTGGGTGGTATCCTATAAAGATGGTGTTCGAGTTCCCGTAGAATCGGTGATCAACACAACGAATTAAAGAAAGAGGCTTCGGCCTCTTTTTTTATTTAGGATACTATGAAGCAAACTCCTTGATTAGTGCGCTCAACATATCTTGACCTAATTCCAGTTGTTCCTTGTCAATAAATTCATTCGCTCGGTGTGCCTGTGCAATTGAACCTGGTCCGCATATAATTGCATGATATCCATTCCGAGCAAATTGACCAGCTTCTGCAGCATAAGAAACAGCATCAAGCGGTGCATCATTCCCAATTTTTCGCATCAAGGATACTATAGGAGAATCATTGGGTGTATCCAGTGCTGGTACTATAGGATGAATTTTAGTAGTCCTAATTTTAAAGGCTGGAAAAATCGAACGAAGTTCATCCTCTCGAGTTCTACAATAAGCATCAAACTCATCTAATATAGCTTGCATATCATCCGCTGGAATCGTTCTGACATCCCATCTAAATTCACATGAATCCGCAATCACATTGGGAGCAATCCCAGCATGTATTTGTCCAACGTGGATGGAGGATTGAGGTGGAACAAATCTATCATCCCTGCTCTTACTAACTAAATCCAACATTTTCTGTTCCAACCAATTGATTAGGCGCATAGATTCATGAATAGCACTTACCTCCTCTAGAATCCTGCTACTATGACCTTCTGAACCATTGACCACAGTCTTTAAAAAGCAAATGCCCTTTTGACCCACTGTAGGTCTAAGCATAGACGGTTCACCTATCAATGCGTAAGGAATATCCTCTGGATAATGATTCTTAATAGCCATTGCTATGGCATCTCCAGACATACAACCAATTTCTTCATCATAAGAAAACGCTAGGTAAAAGGGTTTTTTCAATTGAGCGGCTTGCATTTTAGGAACGAGTGCTAGGCAACAAGCAATAAATCCTTTCATATCACAAGAGCCTCTGGCATAAAGTTTGTCATCTGTTTCAACTAATTCAAAAGGATTTGTAACCCAGTCTTGACCCTCTACAGGTACCACATCCAGATGGCCAGACAACACCATACCTCCATCCGCTGCAGGTCCCACTCTAGCATATAAAAATGCTTTTGTTTTTTCCTCATTAAAGCCTTGATGGACCTCTACGCCTAATTGCTCTAAGTAGGATTTAATCCAATTAGCCAACGGTAAATTGGGCTCACCTCCAAAAACATCAAAGGAAACTAGTTTGCGAAGAATATCGGTTGCAGTCATACGATTAGGTGTAGTTGATAAAGGATGCAATCATTAAAAATAGAAAACTTATACCCAGAAGTACCAAGGTCAGCGGAAAAATAAATTTCAACCATCGATCAAAGGGCACCCTACAAATACTCAGCATGGCTACAAGTCCTCCTAATGTTGGATTACACAAGTTGGACACCCCATCTCCAATCTGAAAAGCTAAAATGGTGATCTGATTACTTACTCCTACTAATTCGCCTAATGGCAACATAATTGGTAGAGTGGCTAATGCTTGTCCACTTCCAGACGGTATAAGATAATTAATACCAGTTTGAGCAATTGCCATAATGATTGACGATATACTGGTAGGGACTTGTTTTAAGCCTTCTGATGCGTAATAGCACAAGGAATCAATAATGGATGCATCCTCTAATAATATAGTAATAGATGCCGCGAATCCAACCATGAACGCTCCACCCGAGGTTAATTTAATCCCTTCCAAAGCCCCTTGGCTAATAGCCTCTCCATTTAACCTTCCAATCAAACCAGCCACTAATCCGATTACTAAAAACATGCCACTTAACTCCTGAAAGAACCAACCGTAATTGAAGATGGCATATATCGTATAAGTCAGACCTATTATAAATACAGAGAAAATAACCCAATCTTTCCCTTCCATTTTATAGCTGGTCAAAGATTGTTTGAGTCTTAAACCGGAAGTATCCAAACCATCTCCTAAACCATTGGTTTTATTTTCTTCTATTTTTTTGAGATACCTCAAGTTGTAATAGCACATCAAAATGATGCCCAAAAAACATAAAACACTTCTTAATCCACTACCGGAAAAAAGCGGCAACTGCGCTAACTTATGTCCCAAACCTACAGTGTATGGATTGATAGGTGATAAGCCAAAACCAATAGTCATGGCTCCAACAGACATTCCCGCCGCAAGAATTAAGTCTCCGCCTATGGCTAAACTAACCATGGCAGCAATAGGTACTAAAGCAATATTATTTTCATAGCCAACAGCAACTCCTAACACACCATACAACAAGGTCATAATAATTACGATGGCTTTTTTTCTTGACATCCCTAATGTACGCACAAAAACACCAACTGTTTTTTCAATAGACTTGGTTCGATCTAAAATGGCAAACATAACCCCACCAGAGAGCACTACGAATATCACATCACCTGCTTTTTTAAATCCTCTTAGAAAAGCAGTGATATAATTCTCAAAACCTATAGGAGAAGATGTTTGAAATTCAAAGGTTCCTGGAACTACCACCATCCTTCCAGTAGCCTCGGATACAACTCTCTGAAAACTTCCCGCTGGAACAAAATAACTTAATAGAGTAACCAATAAGGTAATAGCGAACATGATCACTAGGGCATGTGGTACCCGGATTAATTTGCGATCCATTGAAGTGGTATTTTATTGTTGTAATCCTTTAAGATAAAAATTTCAGATAATCTTCCGAATTAACATGTAGTCAAAAAATAAAGGACTGCCTAAATAGGCAGCCCTTTACATAATCACATTTTTCTAAAGATTATTCTATAATAATCATCTTCTTAGTCGAAGTGAAGTCACCAGCACTTAAGGTATAATAAAGTACACCTGTAGTATTCAGATTATTCACAACCACTTCATTGTATCCTGTACGGAAATCACCATTAATTGTTTTAACAACCTGACCATTTAAAGTCATAATTACTAAACTAATCGGCTGGTCCTCAGCTAATTCAAAACCAATAGTGGTATATCCTTTAGCTGGGTTAGGAATATTTTGATATAATTTATTTGCAGTAGCAATTGTTCCACCTATAGATAACCCAAGGTTATGGATTCCTCCAGTTGCTGGATAAGCTTCTGCTCCAGTAAATCTAGAGTTTACACTTAATACCTCAGACAATGTACTGGATTCTTCAACTATCAAATCAAGCGTAAATAAAGTGTTTTCAATTACACTAGAAGATTCACCATTCCAAGAGAAAGTTAACGCACCTTCATCTAATTTGGCTAATCCCATATGCTCAAGTTTTAGTAGTCCTTCTTCCAATCTAGAGAATGAAACATTATCCTGATCAAAATTCAAGGTGAACTGGAATCCTTCCATTGATTCATTCAAATAGAATGGAACACTTACCAATTCTCCTTTTCGAAGTATCCTATCATCGATTTCAATGTAAGAATCGCCTGTACGTTCTTGAACTCCTTCGTTAAATGCTTCGTAAGATCCATTCACGTCACCAATCTTGACTGCTGTGAAATCAGTCATCAACTGATCCTGAGCTAAGTTATTGTAGTTAATCACTTCTGGATAACCCCATGGGTTGTAGATATCTGTAAATACATGATCTTTATCCACAAATCTCCATGATGTGTTGTTCGGGAAGTAATCAATAAGCTGAAGAATAGCTTTTCTAATCGCAACTGCATCAAGAGTCGTTACTGATTGTGAATTATTCACATCTGCCGCAATCATTTGATAAGCTGAATCAAATAGATCTAATCCGAGTATATGCTTCGTAATGATAACGATATCGAAGGTAGTTACCCCTTGTAATAGATTATCATCACTATAAGGTGCCACAGAGTAATCACCCCCGGCAGGAAGATCTAAGCTGTAGTTACCTGAAGCATCTGTAGTAGTATCGAAGATTCCACCATTTACTTCAACTAATACATCCTCAACAATCTCATCTTGTGGTGTTGCAATAGCACCTGCTACTGTCAATGATCCAGGAGCACAAACCCCCATATTATCCTGTACAGTCAAGGTTACTGTTGCAAAGTCTTGATTACCTGCTGCATCCGTTACCCATACTTCTAATGTATTAGGTCCCAATTGAGAACAATCAAATACACGCTCCGTATCGTTAACATCTGTTGAGAAGCTTAAAGTAACAGCTGAACAGTTATCGAATGAACCGATATCAAAGTCTTCAGCCTCTACTGTCAGCGTCATACCTGTCTGCATAATCTCTGTAACTAATTCGTCTGTTAAGTATGGTGTA
>CAXQNQ010000105.1:0-12854 GCA_964225135.1 Mesoflavibacter profundi | reverse complement strand
TCACTAATTTTTTATTAAATTAAAGTAATTTTTACTACTTTATTTCTATTGAAATTTTGATAAACTTTAAATATGAATACTATAACAAGCATTGAAAACTTAATTAGTAGTCTAGAATCTAATGAGGTCAAATCCTATCCCAAGATTTTAAAAAGTATTCATTTTGATGATAGAGTTTTGGAAGTATTTCAGACTTGGGAATATAAAGGTTATACTAGAAACTGCTTAGCTAATAATGAAAAGTTTGAGTTGATTCTATTGTGTTGGGATGGACATTCAAATACACCAATTCATAACCATGGGGGTGAAGAATGTTGGGTTTATCAACTCCAAGGATCTTTAATAGAAAAAAGATTTGATTCAGGTGAGGATGACTCAAACTTAAAACAAGTCGAAGATTTGAAATTATCCCCTGGCAAACTGACCTACATGAACGATCGGTTGGGTTATCATTCTATAGAGAACCAATCAGATCAACGTGCAATGACACTGCATCTGTATGCTTCTCCCATTAAAGTATGTCAGGTACTTAATCCTAAAAATCAAGAATTTGAAAACAAGTTGCTTACTTACGATACTAATCATAACAAAAGTTTGGTAGTTAGCATTTAAAATTCGATTTTAGTTTTATTACTCGGGTTAAAAATCGAATTGCACATGAATGCAATAGACCTCAAAATCTTGGATATGCTTCAAGAGGATTCAGGGAAGACAGCAAAAGAGATGGCTGCTGAACTATCCTTAACCACCACTCCGGTGTATGAACGGATCAAGAAATTAGAAAAAGCTGGTTTTATTAAAAAGTATGTGGCACTGCTTAATACTGATTTATTGAATAAGAATATTATTGTATTCATGAATATCACTATTAAGGATCATCATAAAGAGGCTAGAGATAAATTCGTTCAGAGTATAGAGGCCTTAGATGAAGTTTCTGAATTTTATCATACTTCTGGTAGTTTTGACTTCCTTGCTAAAGTTCGATTTGCAAATATTAAGGATTACAGAGATTTTCTAGTTAATGAGGTGGCTGCCATAAGAAATATAAGTGATATAGACTCACAGATTGTATTGGAGGAGATTAAGTATTCTACTAAAATCTCTTTATAAATTATAAATTCATACATGTTAATCTTTTAATGATTTGATTTGTTTGAAAAATATATTTTGCCCAATAGAATTATGAAAGAAAAGACCGTAAGCGAGGCGATCACGTATCGTCGTTCCGTTCGGAAATACGATCCTTCCAAGCCAATAGACGCTGGTTTTGTTAAGCGATGTTTGGAACAGGCAGTGCTAGCCCCCAATAGTAGTAATATGCAATTGTGGGAGTTCAAGCATGTTACTTCTGCATCGACTTTAAAACAGCTAGTTCCATTGTGTTTTAACCAAAATGCAGCTAAAACAGCCCAACAAATGGTTGTAGTAGTGGTTCGAAAAGACCTTTGGAGAAAAAGAGCCAAAGCTAATTTGGATTATATAAATCAACAATTTCCGCCAAAACCTAAAGGGGAGCAAAGTAATCGAGAGAAAATGGCACGGAATTATTACGGTAGAATCATCCCATTGGTGTATAATGATCTCTTATCCTGGTCGCGCTATCTTACTATGATTTTCACTGGCATTTTTAGACCTATTTACAGAGAGGTCCTAAAGCAAGACATGCGTGTGGTGGCTCATAAGAGTGCTGCCTTGGCTGCTCAAACGTTTATGTTAAGTATGGCAGCGGAGGGCTATGACACTTGTCCTATGGAAGGCATTGATTCTTGGCGCGTAAAGAAGGTCTTAGGATTACCAAGAGGAGCCCAAATCAATATGATTATATCCTGTGGTATTCGCATACCTGAGGGGCTCTATGGCGAACGCTTTAGAATTCCATTTGAGGAAGTGTACCAAGAAGTTTAATAGCTAAAATGAAACACTTTATGGTGTTGTTTTACTCAGATTTAGACTCTTGTTCTGTTAGGTAAGCGTCTAGTTCTTTCATTACAGCTTCTGCTTCTACAAATTTCTTATCTGCTTCTTTTCTATTGACTTTAGAGAGTTGATTATACTCTTTCATCAATTGATCGTATTTCTTTTGTAGCTGCTGCGCTTTTGATTTCTTTTTGAAGATACCGAACATGTTTTTTCTTTTGGAAACAAATGGAGGCTAAGTAAGTTGACTCAATTCAAATAATAGTTAGCTATACTTTTATTATTTCTGACCAGGTTTTTGTTATTAGATATAAAATTAATTAAGTTACACCATTACTAACTGATAATTAATGGATTATGATTTTTCACATTACCGCTACACATACGCATGCTACCTGTTATGCTCATCATGAAGACAAAAGAGATTTATTTGTAAAAACCATAGCTAGCGCAGGCGAACATGGTATAGAAGTTAGGTCTTGTCTGGTTAATGCAGGAGCGCACAAGATTTATTTAGTGATAGAATCAGATTCTCTAGCCGATATTACCACCTGGATGGGTCCCATTTTAGATTTGAATGATTATGAGACTATGCCTGTAGTGGATATGAAATCTGCTATAGAGAGTATCACGGGAGAGGGATAATATCCTCTAAATAGATTTATCTTTTGGAAGTTGGTTTTTAGCATATCTTTGTGCATCGATGATTAAACTTGGTGTATGATGGTGTCATTATTAGATGTATTTAGCAACCACATTAAGCTTACCAAAGAGGAAATTCAATTATTAGAATCTAATATTAAACGAATCCATGTGGCAAAGGATACGCTTTTGCTACAGGAAGGTTACGTGGCTCGTGCTTTTTATTTCATAGAATTGGGATGCCTAAGGTTGTATTATAATACGGAGGAAAGCGAGAAAACGGCCTTCTTTTACACAGAAGGGATGTTTGCTAGTTCATTTGAGAGTTTTACTAAAGGTGTTTCTGCTAAGCATAATATTCAAGTGGTGGAAGATGCACAATTATTGGTTTTTGATCAAGAAACTATTCAGCGGTTCGTTAGCTTATCACCAAAGTTTAATTTGTTAGCGAGAGTGATTATGGAAGAAGAGTTAGTTATTTGTCAAGAGATTATCTCTTCTTTTGTGACCTTAAATGCGGAAGGAAGATATCGGAAATTATTATTAGAGCAACCAACCTTATTGGACAGGGTACCACAACATCAAATTGCCTCTTACCTTGGTGTAGCTCCAGAGACATTGAGTAGAATTCGAAATCGGATAAGGAAAAATTAAGTTATTGACGATTGTCAATGGAGAATCGATTAACCATGTTGTAATTTTGAGTTATAAACAATTTACAACATGAAACGAATATATCTTTTACTTTCCATTATTGGATTTTTAGCGCCTACTTTTTTGGTTATAATGGAGTCTATCAAAACTGGCAATATCTTATTATATACTCAACCTATGGCAACTATTGAAGGCATGTTTGCTAATCGGATATCCTCGATTTTTATGATAGACTTATTAGTTACTGTTATGGTGTTTTTTGTTTGGTCCTATCGCGAAGCCAAAATTCATCAGATCAAGCACTTAGGTGTTTGTTGGATATTAACCATGCTTTTGGGTTTAGGTGGTGGCTTTCCTCTGTTTTTATACCTAAAGACTAAGTCTATTGAGTCGAAATAATAGCATGTAATACTGATAAAAGATTTTTAAAAGATTTTAACAATAAAATATTAATGGATGAAATCATGCTGCACATCATTTAAATGTGGAGCTTTTCTTATAACCTTGATTTATCAATTTCTTATATTAAATTCAGAATAAAGGATATTTGATATTATGCAACTTCCACCTGAGCTAGTCAAACACTTACGTGAAAAAAATGTCATACTGTTCACTGGGGCAGGTGTTTCCATGAATTTAGGCCTACCGTCCTGGTCTAAGCTGATTGACTATATGGCCGGATTGTTAGGATATGATCCAACTATTTTTCAATCCAGTGGCAATTATTTAGAGTTAGCTGAATATTATAGTATAAAAGAAGGGTCATTAGAAAAGTTGGTAAAGTGGATGGATACACATTTTCATGCCAACAGTATTGATGTTGGTGCGTGCCCTATCTATAAGCAGATTGTACAATTGGACTGGCATCAGATCTACACTACCAATTATGATAATTGGTTAGAGCGTGCTTTTAAACATTATAAAAAGTCCTTTGATAAATTAATTGGTATTGCAGATTTTACCAAGTCTGCATCTGGAGAAACACAAATCATCAAATACCACGGTGATTTTGAAGACCATGAGTCTATCGTATTAACAGAGAGCAGTTATTTTGACCGACTCAGTAAGGAACATGCCCTAGATGTGAAGTTAAAGGCTGATTCACTGGGTAAATCAATACTGTTTATTGGATATAGTTTGAGTGATTTAGATATTCGATTACTATTGTACAAGCTCCAATGTCTTTGGGGCGAGAGTATAGATCATGAATTACAACCCAAGTCATATATATTCCTCACTAGAGAAAATCCTATTCAAGACTTAATTCTAGAGCATAGAAATGTTGTACCGATTGTGAGTTCTGAAAAGGATCCAGGAAAAGCTTTAGAGCAATTCTTAAGCACCTTGGTAGAAGCCATAAAATAGAAGATTTATTTTAGTCCTTTGTATTACTATTCGCATAGGTATTTGTTCCATATAAATCAATTGTAATTTGTTGACTAGTAGTTGTTTATGGGGGGTCAATGTATTTGTAATTACCTTTAATAAAAATTGCTATTCAAGTATTTTTTATAGATATTCGGGTACATCTCAAACTCAATCTTATGCACGGAATAGTAAACAAAGCAATCCAAGGATTAGTTACCGAAAATTATGGACAAGAAACTTGGAATAGAATTAAAGAGCGAAGCAATGTCCAGATAGATTCCTTTATCAGTACAGAGCCTTATCCTGACCATTTAACCTTCACTTTAGCTATATCTGCCTCAGAAGAATTAGGCGTACCTGTAGAAGACATACTTAAATTATTTGGTGAATATTGGATTTTAAAGACTGGAATGGAGCACTATGGTCCATTAATGAAATCCGGAGGAAAGACTTTTCAAGAATTCTTGGTTAATCTACCTAATTTCCACTCCCGAGTGATGCTTATTTTTCCTAATGTTACGCCACCTGAATTTCAAGTATCTGAAATAGAAGATAATGCTTTAGTGTTGCATTATTTCTCAACTCGTTCAGGCTTGACCTACTTCGTATATGGTCTGATCAATGGTATAGGTAAAATGTTTGATAAAAGTTTAGAAATAGAGATCATCAAGCTAAAAGATGCAGGTGATGATCATGATGAATTTAAAATTCGATGGAATTAGAGGGATTAAATAATCAAGCGGGTTACTTTTCTAAACAAGTATTAGACCTAATATCACCCTTTTATTTTACACTAGATAAGGACTTGAATATCCTTACTGCTGGAAAAGGTATGCTTAAGTTCGACCAACGCATGGTTGGGCGTTCGTTTCAAGAAGTATTTAAATTTAGACGACCTTTTTCAACTAAATATGAATTTGATTCCATTAAACAATACACTAAGCAGATATTCATTCTGGAATATATTGAGTCTGATTTGATCTTGAGAGGTCAGATGATCCATATTGAAAATGAGGATGAACTACTTTTCATTGGCTCACCTTGGGTGACCAAAGTGGAGGATCTAGACAAATATGGCTTGTTAATTACGGATTTTGCCTTAAATGATACCACTCCAGATTTATTACATGTTTTTCAATCTCAGGAAGTTGCTATGAATGAAATCAAGATGCTATTGCAAAACTTGAATGAGCAAAAGCAGGCTTTAGATCAAAGTCAATCATTATACAAGCAGCTTGTCGAAGAGGCTGGAGATATTATTCTAAGAACGAATAAAGAGGGACAAATTAGCTATATCAATCCAGTAGGAGTGCGGATATTAGGTTTGGATGAGTCTGATATTATAGGTCAACATTTTACTATGCTGATTCAAGCTAATCAGCGTGAAGTGATGCATGATTTGTTCGTAGAACAGTTAAATTCAAGTATTACCACGAGATATTATGAATTCCCATTTGAGCCAATAAATCAATTAAAAACACCTTGGTTTGGCTTTAATATCAACCTATTATATATAGAACACGGAGTATCAGGGATTCAAATGGTGGCTCGAGATATTACAGACCGAAAGCAATTTGAAAACGAATTAATGAAAGCGAAAGAAATTGCTGAAGAATCTGAACGGGTAAAGGAGAAATTCTTAGCTAATATGAGTCATGAAATTCGTACTCCAATGAATGCTATTTATGGTTTGGCTAATATTCTCAAGGGAAAGGCACTTGAAGAAGAAGATATCGAGAGTGTGAATGCGATCAATATGTCTGCTAAAAACTTAATTAGGATTGTAAATGATATACTTGATTTCTCTAAACTAGAATCTGGACATGTTGAATTTGAGAATAGAAACTTTTCTTTGCAGCAAGTATTAAAAGGAGTAGTTCAGACACTGAGTTTTGAGGCAGAGCAAAAATCCTTAGAAGTCCTTACTCATGTTTCCGCTGATGTGCCTAATAATTTGGTTGGGGACGAATTACGCCTACGACAAGTTTTACTGAATCTATGTAGTAACGCTATCAAGTTTACAGAAAATGGGCAGATCAATATTCAGGTAGGAATAGTCAATAAACAAGAGAAATCTTGTGTTTTGGAAATTCGTGTCAAGGATACAGGAATAGGGATACCGGCAGAAAAATTAGGTTCAATCTTTAATAGTTTTACGCAAGCTTCTGGAGATACAACCCGAAAGTTTGGGGGCACTGGTCTAGGATTAACCATAGCTCATGAGTTAGTTACCCAGCAAAAAGGGGATATCCAAGTTAGAAGTGTTGTTGGATCAGGATCTGAATTTATTGTTACCCTACCATTTGAACTACAGCCTATTCAATCTGGACAAGCAGCCTCAGATTCAATACAATATTCCTTTAAAGAATTAATTGGATATAAGATTTTAATGGCTGAGGATCATCATATGAATCAGCTTTTAGCTAAGAAGTTGTTTAAGAAGTGGAATTGCGAAATCGAATTTGCGCACAACGGCATTAAGGCGATTGAAAAATTGAAGTATCAATCCTTTGACTTAATTTTAATGGATTTACAAATGCCAGAAATGGATGGATATCAAACGACTTCATATATCCGAGAATATCTGGAGGAGCCTAAGCGATCTATCCCAATTATTGCCATCACAGCACATGCCTTGGCAGGAGAGAAAGAAAAATGTTTGAGCTTAGGTATGCAAGATTATATTTCAAAGCCTTTTGATCAAGAAGTGCTTTATCGCAAAATATTGGAACAACTTTCCTTTTCCTCCTATTCAGAACGTTAAATAAGCCTTAATTTGCATTGGATAGGCCACCCTAGGTGAAAGAATAGCATCTTTATATAAAGTTGCATACTTATTGTAAATCCTAGTCAATGCTAATACCTGGATTGAATGTAATTGATGGACAAGTATACGGGGGGTGGTAACAGTAAGCAATCAAGAGGCTATTTATAAAAGATATCTAGTCCTCCAAGCGGAGAGTCAAGCTTTAGCTGATGCCTATTACGATGAAATATATAGTGATCCGAAACATCCTGATCGGGTTCAAGGTATGACTATGCAGCAATTTGATGCCGAATTGAGCCTTTGGATACAAGAGCGCGAATAGTTATCATTTTCATTTCATTTGATTAGTCATTCAAGTATTTTGCATTAACCAATTACCCAATCCATGCAAAAGATTTCATTAAAACTAATTATCATATCTATTATAACGGGCATTTTTATGGCCTCGGTTTTTGCTTACATGGATTATAATGATGGCGAACCTTTCGATCTAAGTAGATTCACTATTCAAGCCATAATTTTTGCACTTCTTCAGATCATCCTTGATTTCTTTTTTTCAGAAACACCTGTAAAAGAAGAATAAACTATGAGAGTAGTTTATTTCGATGTCTAAAAAGGCTCTTTACCTTTTGATGGATTAGATTTAAATGGAGCTTCTTACTCGGTAGAATTTTTTGGTTTTTAATGGTGTTTACAACATAAGCGTTTGATATATAGTTATATCTAAAAAACAAGCCATGAAATTATTAAAAAGTATAGTGTTAGTGGGACTCGTTTTGGTTTTTGCCCAATGCAAAACGGATGAGGAGGTAGACCCTAAAGATGGAGGAGGATTTAGTAATGCGAATTATACCGCCTTATCGTACAATGGTCAAACTCGATATTACACCCTTTATGTCCCTGAATCGTATGATGCTAATCAAGGTGCTTCCCTGGTGATTAATTTCCATGGTTTTGGTGGTGAGGCATTTGCCCATTTGGAAGAAGTTGGGGTTCAATTGGGACTTCATGATGTGGCAGAGGCTGGTCAATTTATTGTCGTATATCCTCAGGGGGTAGAAAGAGATAAAGGCGCTCCAGAGTGGGATCCAGGGGATAATGGCCTAGAGGATATTACCTCTAATGATGTGTTTTTCACTCAACAACTTATTGCAACTTTAGCTTCTAATTATACCATTGATACGGACAGAGTGTATGCCATCGGTTACTCCAATGGTGGGATGATGGCCTATGGATTAGCTTGTAATCTGGCTGATCAAATCGCAGCAGTAGGTATTATGTCTGGTGTTATGTTAGAAGATGATTGTAATACTGATTTTACCACATCAATTATTCATTTTCACGGGATAAATGATGATGTACTGCCTTATACAGGTAATAGTGATTATCAATCTATTGCCTCCATTGTCGATTTTTGGTTAGACCATAATCAAATTCCCAGCTCCAGTTTGAATCAGACAAACTTAGAAAATGGAGCTGTATTACTCGAAGAGTGGACGGGTGGATCGGAAGGTACTGCTTTTACTTTGTATACCATTAACGAAGAAAATGGTAGTCCTGGTGGCCACGTTTGGTTTAGTGCATCCATTGATGGGCGTAGTCCAAATCAAATCCTGTGGGATTTTCTTGCTGCCTTCTCTTTGTAGAAAAAATAGGGTAGCGGTGCAACATAAAGTATAGAATAATCATCCTTATAGAAAAAAGGTATGAAGCGCTATTCTTTTCTACTAGCAAGTTTGTTTTTTTCTTCTACGCATTGGTTGCATGCTTGTGATTGTGTTCCTCAAGGTGAATTTTTGTATGCGAGTATTAATAGTGTTTTAGTAGCTGAAGTCAAAGTGATAGACTATTTGACTTATCAACCTAGTATGAATGGAAATTTTCCGGTGTCTATGTCTGTAGAGATTGTTCAAATTTTTAAAGGGAAAGAGGAAAGGCGTCAGATTACCGTTTGGGGAGATCCTGGGCATCTTTGTCGGATGTATATATCAAACTTTAAGAAAGGGGTACATTATGTAATAGCCTTTGGTCGAGGCAACCCCAAATACGGCCTTACAGGAGAAAAATCATCGGACTATAGTATTTCCAGTTGTGGTGATTTTTACTTAAATGTGGACCCAGCAAGAGGTATTGCATACGGTATGGTTAAAAGGAATACCTCCGCCATTTATTTGAAGGATTTAAAGACCTATTATCATGCAGATTATACGCCTATGTTGAGGCAGGAGGATTATAGTGATATTTTTAGGCAAGTATTTCGTAATCGAGATCTAGTTGAAGTGCTCCATTCGGATAGTTTAGCTGTCCATAAGCCTTTATATTTAGCTAAAAATCCTGTCCTAGATCCTTTAGCCTTTTATGGGATATTTTTTGAAAAGCGTTGGCTTAGGATGGAATCTGAAGCTACTCTAAAACAGGCAGGGATATCTTCTTATTTTAAAATCACCAATTGGAATTGTACAGGATCTATCGTCTCCTTCCGCTTGGAATATGTGGGTAAAAACACGAAGATTGATTTTTTATTTCATCAAACTACTTATTCTTGGTCGGTGGAGTCAGCCAATCTCCTTGAACCTGGATAGGGTGCTTTTCATTTTTTATCCATTTATACGCAATTGTTGTTCTATTGCAAAAAAAATTAATTAACTGTAGGTTGTGGATTTGGTAAAGACTTAAATTATAGGAACGAATCTATAATTATATATCTATGCCAACTCAAGTTAATCGCATTTCAGATGCAGAGGAAACTATATTAGTTTTTGATCGAAGTAAATGGTTAAATTCCTCTTTTACCCAAAAGGAGAAAATTTTTACTGCTATCTATGATGAGCCCGAAATGGTGTCCAAGCTTATTGCAAAGGAGATCATCCATACGATTAAGAAAAAAGCTTTAGAAGGTAAGCCTTGTGTTTTAGGTTTAGCAACTGGTTCTTCTCCTATAACTATTTATCGCGAATTAGTAAGATACCACTTAATAGAAGGCGTTAGTTTCAAGCATGTGATTACTTTTAATTTGGATGAGTATTATCCTATGAATCCAGATGATTTACAGAGTTATGTACGGTTCATGCATGAACATTTATTTGATCATATTGACATATCTCCAGAGAATATTCATATTCCTGATGGATGTATTGCTGAGTCAGATGTAGAGGACTACTGTAGGGCATATGAAGCAAAGATTAAAGCATTAGGCGGCATTGATTTGCAGTTGTTGGGTATAGGCCGTACAGGTCATATTGGTTTTAACGAACCAGGCTCAGGGGAGCAGACCGTTACACGAATGATTAATTTAGATCATGTAACTCGAATGGATGCTGCTAGTGATTTTTTTGGTTTAGAGTATGTTCCTGTAAAAGCTATCACTATGGGCATTCGAACTATTATGGATGCTCGTAAGATTATATTGATTGCTTTAGGTGAAGGAAAAGCGCCGATTGTTCAGCGAACTATTGAAGGTCAGGTTTCCGATCAAGTTCCAGCTACATTTTTACAGTATCATAAGAATGCTATCATGGTGATAGATGCAGCAGCAGCTGCAGAATTGCAACGATCAAAAGCCCCTTGGACAATGGGTAATATCAATTGGACTGATTCGTTGATCAAGAAAGCAGTAATTTGGTTAAGTGAGACATTGGGCAAGCCAATTCTTAAATTGACAGACCGAGATTATTCGGAGTATGGTATGAGTAATTTGATCTTGAATCATGGTACAGCATACAATATTAATTTGAATGTATTTAATGGTTTGCGGTATACCATAACTGGTTGGCCAGGAGGAAGACCTGGGGAAGATGATAGTAAGCGTCCAGAACGAGCGATGCCTGAGCATAAAAGGGTTCTAATCTTCAGTCCTCATCCCGATGATGATGTAATTTCAATGGGGGGTACTTTTATACGTTTGGTTGATCAAGGGCATGAAGTTCATGTGGCTTATCAAACTTCTGGAAATATTGCAGTCTTTGATTCAGATGTATTAAGATATGCTGATTTTTACGAATCAATAAACAAAGATATACGGGCTACAAATACTGGATCAGGATTATCGCTTTTCGAGCAAGTTAAGTCAGATATTTTAAATAAAAAGAAAGGGGATATTGATTCGGACTTAGTTCAACGCATAAAAGGTTTGATTCGAATGGGTGAGGCCAAAGATGCTTGTAGATATGTGGGAATACCCGATAAACAAATGCATTTTATGCATTTGCCTTTCTATGAAACTGGCCGTGTAAAAAAGAATCCAGTTACGCAAGCTGATATTGATATTACAAAAGCTTTGATTGAATCTATCCAACCGCATCAAGTATATATTGCAGGTGATTTATCGGATCCTCATGGTACACACCGCGTATGCTTATCTATTATTCTTGAAGCATTAGGACAGTTGAAACAGCTTGAGTTTATGAAAGACTGTTGGATTTGGTTGTATCGGGGAGCTTGGCAGGAGTGGCCAATAGATGAAATTGACATGGCGGTGCCGCTTAGTCCCGATGAGTTAATAAAGAAACGTAAAGCCATATTTAAACATCAATCTCAAAAAGATTCTGCCTTGTTTCCTGGAAATGATCCTAGGGAATTCTGGGTTCGTGCAGAGGAGCGGAATAAGTCTACTGCTGTGAAATATGATCAATTAGGACTGGCTGAATATGAAGCTATAGAGGCATTTAAAAGATATTTTATTTAAGTCTAGGTTTGACCTTTTGAACAGGAAAAATTTCTTTCAATTCTTGCAAAGAAGAACTTATCATTTAAAGGGCTTGTTTTTCTAAAAACATGATTATGATAGGTAGAATCTTACTTTTTCTATTGATTAATTTCGGAGCCTTAGCCCTTGGAGGCTATTTCACTGGTGCAGGTGTGCCTTCAGAATGGTATGAGTCCTTGAATAAGGCCCCTTGGACGCCTCCTGGATGGGTATTTGGAGCTGCATGGACGACCATTATGATTGCTTTGTCTGTATATATGGCCTTTGCGGTAAAGGCTGTACAAGGTTTAAAATTTTTCATCCTCCTTTATGCTATTCAGTGGGTTTTAAATGTAGCCTGGAATCCTGTGTTTTTTTATTTTCAATGGGTTTTATTTGGACTTTTTATTATTGCTGCATTAACCGGTCTTGTTGCATTCCTAATGTTCTCATATAGGTCAGCATTGAAAGCTAAATCTTTACTCTTGTTACCATATTTAATTTGGTTATGTATTGCTACTTCTTTGAATGCATACATTTATTTTATGAATTAAATCATGTCCATTTTTGGATTAGCATGCTTTAACCTACTGAGTTTATTGACTAATATTATCATTAGTTATCATTCCTGCGCAATACGATTAAGCTTGTATTAGATTTTATTATTTTACTATTCAAATACACTATTATGAATAGAAAGGATTTTCTCAAAAATGTTGGATTGACTGGCCTTAGTTTTGGTTTATTAAACAAAAAAGTACTTCAAAAACAAGTTGTTTCATCACCACCAGATTGTGTGTTGATTCCTGCTGAAACAGCAGG
>CAXQNQ010000104.1:0-25646 GCA_964225135.1 Mesoflavibacter profundi | reverse complement strand
AGGTAAATGCTACAAAAGCTTGCGCTACTTCATTTACTTTAGTTTGTATAAGTGCTTGGTCAACGGAGATATTTTGTTGGATCAGGTTGGTGAAAGACTTGATGTTTTGGGTATTTGCTTGGATTTGCTCCATAGCATCTAGATACATTTCAAAATGACTTTGAACATGACCATCTGCATCCATGTCAGATTCTTCTCCGAGCACTATTTCATTAATAAAACGTGATACTGAGGGCGAGGACGCAGGAATCCAAGGAGTCTTTACGCAAGTCAAGTGTTGTTGAAGACTTTTTAGCAGGGACATGAAATCCCAGACTGCATAAACGTGCGTTTCCATGAACACGTGCAAATCTTCGATGCTCGAAATACCCGTATACAAGGGATGATCTATAAGTTGGTCCTTTACGGATTCAACTCGGTTTATTAGGTTGTTTAGTTGATTCATTTTTCAAGTAATCTTTCTGATACGAATATAATGCGGCTACTATGGGAAAAGTTTGATTTTTCTGAAAAGAGGGAATTGTTTACAAAAAGCTGATAATTAAAGAACGAAAGCGTTGCTGTCAAGAGACAGTAACGCTTTCTTTTAATGGCGATTAAACAAAATTTAGTATGTGAATCCCATGAAAAATGAATCTAAATTCTTTGTCACATACATGACAAATATGGCAAGATGTTTAATCAATTCAAATACCTAAAACCTATTAAAAATGAATGTAATATTTACTTTAGGATTGTATTTGCTTAAGTTTGGACCAAAATTACCCTATGAAAAAAGTAATCTACATCCATGGCTTAGGAAGTTCTCCTAAACAAGCCAAATTAGACATCATTCGATCATATGCTGAAGTTGTAGCGCTTCATTTAGACTATGAGCAAGATCCGGATAGTTATAAAAAGATTCTTCAACTGGCTTTAGATGAACAGGTAGATGGTGTAATTGGATCCAGTTTGGGTGGTTTAATTGGACATCATTTAAGTGAAAATTTGGGCTTACCTGCTTTATTATTTAATCCTGCACTGTATCGAGATGTTCCAGCCGCATATGGTATGCAGCTTGAAAAAGAAATTTCACCTACTAAAATGGTTGTTCAAGGAGCCAAGGATGAAGTAGTTGATCCAGTACAAGTCCGCGATATTTTAGATAGTAAGTATCGCGAGGATTGTTTGATGCATATTATCATCAATCAGGATATGGGGCACCAAATTGACCTAGTGAATTTTAAGCGTTACGTGACCTGGTTTTTCAATATGATGTCTTAGACTATAGCACATTTAGCTAATTTGCCTTTGATTCGTTTATCCATACTTTTTTGAATCACGTTTTTAGCTTGATTGGCTCGTACAGCTGTATAAGAAACTCTGTCTCTTATCTCAATTAAGCCTACTGCTTTGGATTCAATTCCAATAGTTTTGCATAAAAAACCAAGCACATCTATTTTATTGACTTTGTCTTTTTTGCCATGGGGTATTTTGATAGTAACCCAATCAGGGTGTCCAATAGGCTGAATGTCAAGTGTAAAGGTTGGGATATTATCGTCTAGATAAGTAAATGAATCGGTTGGTCTTAAAAGCAGAATGGCTAAACCAGAGGCATGCATTCGGGCTGTTCTACCATTCCTATGGGTAAATTCCGCTTCGTATTTTGGAATGTGATAATGTACAATAGCATCTAAATCCTCTATATCTAAGCCACGTGCAGCCAAATCGGTTGCAATTAGAATATTTGTGCTACCATTTCTAAGTTGCGTGATGGACAATTCTCTTTCTTCCTGCTCCATTTTACCATGATAGGCAGCAAAAGTCAACTGCTTTTCATGCATGAAATCACAGATTTGATCTATGGTGGCTCTATGGTTGCAGAATACAATAGTTGATTTCCCTTGTAAAGTGCTTAAGACTTCATAAAGGGCGTCTAATTTATCTCCTTCTACAAGGTGTTTTTGTATTTGTAGTTTGGTGTTTGATTTATTCTTTTTGAGGAAATTGATTGTATGGGGCTTTTTGACATCTAGAAAGCTTGGGAGCTCTTGCATGTCAGTGGCCGATATCAAGTATTTCTTTTGTATGCCTTTAAGTCTAGCCAGAATTTGTTTCATTTCATTATGGAAGCCAAATTCTAAGGACTTATCAAACTCATCTAAAACCAATTGATGGATATGATCAGGTTCAATGGTTTTTCTTTTGAAGTGATCCAATAATCTACCAGGAGTGCCAATAATAAGTTGTGGTTTTGCAGCTAGGTTATTTCTCTCCACACTAAAAGGGTGACCACCGTAGCAAGCCGTGACTGAAAATTGGCGCTGCATTTTTTTGAACACAGATTCTATCTGCAGGACTAATTCACGAGTAGGACAAATGATAAGACCCTGCACCTCTTGCACATCTGACTTTATAGCTAAAGCCAAAGGAATTAAATACCCGAGCGTCTTACCAGTACCAGTAGGAGACAGGACTTGAATGATTTTGTGGTTTTTCTCCGCATTCAGTACCGCTTCTTGCATGTCATTAAGCTGCTCCAGTTTTAAATTTTGGAGCATACGAGCTATTTGTTGCTGCTTGTCCTTCATAGGGCAAAAGTAACAAATAGCCCGGATAATCACTTACTAGAATCTCAATAGTGCTGCTCCCCATGTAAATCCAGACCCAAATGCTGCTAAACAAACCAAATCGCCTGCTTTAATTTTACCTGCTTCCCAGGCTTCGCAAAATGCAATTGGTACTGAGGCTGCTGTAGTATTTCCGTATTTTTGAATGTTATTAAACACCTGATCTTCACTTAGACCTAACCTTTTTTGGACAAAAGAGGCTATTCTAAGATTGGCCTGATGCGGTATCAGCATATCAATATCCGAAGTCTGAAGTCCAGCATCTTCCAAAACTTCATTAATGACTTCTGGGAATTTGGTGACGGCTAGTTTGAATACGAATTGACCTTCCATATTTGGATAGTGTAGTCCTTCGTCTAGCATTTTTTGTGTAATAAAGATTTCGCCATAAGGGCTATCCGTATCAAAACCATAGTCTACTGGATGATCCAATTTATCATTATGGTAGCCTCCATGTGATCCTGGAGCAATGAAAGATAGTTTTTCTGCGTATGTTCCATCAGAATGGAGTCTACTACTCAATATACCCTGTCCTTTTATTTCACTACGTTGTACAATAGCAGCACCTGCACCATCTCCAAATATTACGGTTACTCCTCTGCCTCGAGTGGAGAAATCTAGCCCCATGGAGTGCATTTCAGATCCTACAACCAAGATGTTTTTATACATGCCTGATTTAATATATTGGTCAGCTATAGATAGTGCATATAAAAATCCAGAACATTGATTCCTAATGTCTAGTGCACCGACCTCTGTTCTTGTAATACCTAATTCACGTTGTAAAAGGACTCCACAACCTGGGAAATAATAATCGGGTGATAAAGTAGCAAAGATGATAAAGTCTACCTCTTCTTTGTCAATACCAGCTCTTTCAATCGCCTGCAAGGAAGCTTGGGTGGCCATGGAAGTGGTGGTTTCTTTATGTTTTTCTGCATAGCGTCTCTCCCGGATTCCAGTACGTTCTTGAATCCACTCATCTGAGGTATCCATTACCTGCTCTAAATCTTTATTGGTTACTACTCTTTCAGGAAGATATTTACCAAGACCGGCTATTTTAGATTGGTACATATTGGTGGTTTTAGTTGATTAATTCTAAATTAGAACTCCAGTTGCTGGGCTTTCAGTGCGGATAAGTTACATATTATGATTGAAAAACAACCTTTAGGCGAAAAAGAAAGACCACCTTTGAGTCAAATTATCCTGTATTCTTTTGGGAACTTAGGATATAGTCTAGGTAGCTTCAGTGCCATAAACCTGTTGGTTTTCTTTTACATGCCGCCTGAAACGGGTGAATCTATTTTCCCTCAATTTATATTTACTGGCGCTGTATTTGGCGTTTTAACTTTATTGGGTGTATTAAATTTTGGTTCAAGGATTTTTGATGCCATAACAGATCCCCTGATTGCCTTTTGGTCTGATAAATCTAGCTACAGATTAGGAAAGCGAAAAACGATGATGCTGATAGCAGCTATTCCTTTTGCCTTGAGTTCCTTTTTAGTTTTTTTTCCTATCAGTGATAATTTTTCGACTAATGGGTATTGGTTGGGAATCACTTTGTTTGCTTTGTACTTATTCATGACCATGTTTACTGTTCCGAACAATGCGCTCATTTCTGAGTTAGGGCATCATCCAGCAGATCGTTTAAGGATCAGTACAGCAGTTTCTTTAACCTGGGCTTTAGGATTTGTCATTGGGAATCTAGCCTATTCCTTACCAGATATTTTTGTTTCTGCATATGATTTATCTAATGTTCAAGCTTTTCAATTGGTGATTGGAATATTTACCTTGATTTCATTGCTGTGTATGTTGACTCCTGTTATCTTTTTGAATGAAAATAGATATGCAAAGCAACAGAGTAATGAGACAAATTGGAGGATTTCCTTGAAGATGGTCATGCAGGATAAGAATTTTAGGATTTTTTATCTTGCTGATACTATTTTTTGGTTTTCCTTGAATATTATTCAGATTGGGATTGCCTACTTCGTGACCTTGATTTTTGAGCTAGACAAAAGCATGGCAACAACCTTTATGATGATTGCCTTTTTTACTTCCTTGGCTTTATATTATCCAATAGGAAGACTAGCGAAGCGATTTGGAAAAAAGCGAATCATACTAAGCTCTTTAATATGTTTTGCTATAGCTTTTCTCATACTCTTTGCAGTGGATTATGTTCCGCAATGGGGGAATGTGTTATTCTATGTACTTGCGCTTTCTGCAGCATTCCCAATAGGAGTTATGGGCATTTTACCAAATGCATTGATTGCTGATATTATCCATGATTCAGCCCATGCAGAAGAAAATGCATTATCTGGCATGTACTATGCTATTAGAAATATGATGACTAAATTTGGCGTATCATTTGCTAACCTAGTATTTCCTTCTATGCTTTTATTAGGAAATTCAATTGAAAATCCCTTTGGTGTTAAAATGACGGCACTAGTTGCTATGGGATTTTGTTTGTTGGGTTGGGTGGTATTAAAACAATTTAAAGAACCGGAAAAGGTTGTTGAATTATGAAACAAAAAGGATTAGGCGGAACCTCATTTGAATTTAAAGGACAAACCGATTTTTACCGTGGAAAAGTCAGAGATGTATATAGTTTTGGAGATACACTACTTATGATCGCTAGTGATCGAATTTCAGCATTTGATCATATATTGCCTAGACCTATTCCCCATAAGGGACAAGTCCTCAATCAAATCGCAGGTTATTTCCTAAATGCCTGTAAGGATATTTGCCCCATTTGGTTAGAATCTACGCCTGATGCTAATGTGGCTATTGGAAAGAAAGTTGTTCCATTTCGAATTGAAATGGTTATTCGAGGCTACCTAACTGGTCATGCTTGGCGTACATATAAATCAGGAAAAAGAGTGCTTTGCGGAGTAACCTTGCCAGAGGGTATGAAAGAACATGATGCTTTTCCACAACCGATCATCACACCAGCGACTAAAGCTGATGAAGGACATGATGAAGATATTTCTAGAGCAGAGATTTTGGCTCAAGGTATCGTCTCGGAATCAGATTATTTGAAGCTAGAAGAGTATACTCGAAAATTATTTCAGCGTGGAACTGAAATGGCAGCCAAGCAAGGTCTAATCTTAGTAGATACCAAGTATGAGTTTGGTAAAATAGGAGAGGAGATATATCTGATTGATGAGATTCATACACCGGACAGTTCTAGGTATTTCTATGCCGATGGGTACGAAGAGCGTCAAGCCAATAATGTACCACAAAAGCAATTGTCCAAAGAGTTTGTTCGAGAGTGGTTAATGGAAAATGGTTTTCAGGGCTTAGAGGGGCAAGTCATGCCGAAGATGCCAGATGCCTTTGTGGAAAAGGTTACCGCACGATATATTGAATTATATGAGCAGGTGACAGGGCAGACCTTCCAGGCTGCGGATATTACTCAAATTGAGGAGCGCATTGTCCAGAACTTGGTTGGACAATTTGAATTGAAGGCATAAAAAATACCCATCCAAAGGATGGGCATTCCATAAAAATCTAATCGCCTTTAAATATTTGTCTATGATACATAGTCCGTTAAGTATTCAAAATGCTGCCTTAATTGGCCTTGGTCAGCCACGGTTGCTCTTTCAATAACTGGACTATTCTCTTTCAATAATTCTTCGATAACAAAAGAGATAAATTGTTGTCCAAAGGAAATCGACGCATCTCTTGGCATCTCATTGGGCAAATTATCAATTGTCATCATACATATAGCTTGATCTGCGCTCCAATCACATGCTTCCCCTTTCTTTTTGTCGAATCCAAAAAGAGGATCGGCAATAGTGGATGCTTTTATGGTAGCCGGAATAGAGGCTACTGGAGCAATATCACAAGTTACATCTGCAATCGCTTGGATGTTAAATGAATCATTTTTCATGTCCTCCAAACTAAAAAGTGTGGGTGCTTCATTATCCCAATACATACCATTAATCAGTACATCACTTCTGTGTGCGAAAGGTAGAAAATTCGATTCAAATTCTTGAGGGTTTTGGTAAAATTCTTTTTTGCTAAACGCTTGCCCATCCTTACGTTTTACATATTCTTTACTAGAAATTTGAGTAAAAATGGCTTCATCGTAGGTATGCTTGAGGTAATCTTCTGGGCTTACTTCCTTGATATTCATGTCTTTAAGTACCTCTGCGGCCCCTTTACTCACTCTACCCGTTCCAGTAAGCACAATGCGCATAGGGGGAAGGTTTAAGTTTTTGTAAACGGATTGAGCTTCGGCATAATCTTTACAATCTCGCATTCTTTTTAACTCAAAAAGGCCAGTTTTCTTTCCATAAGCCAGGACACCATTATGGGCCCCAACCATACCGGCAAATTTCCCAAATGCAATTAATCTATTACCAGTATCATCCGTTAATACCTCATAATCAACAAGTTTGATCTCCTTTTTTAAAATTTCTTGAAGTAAACCCTTGTTGTAAGGCTGTTCTTTAATGGTGTGAGAAAAGAAAAAGTAGGTCTTGTTTGCTATCAAATCAGCTATTTTAACCTCTTTGACCCCCATAAGAATATCACAATCTGTTACTTCATCTACTAGGGTAATGCCTTTTGCTGCATATTCATCATCTGAAAAGCATCTAGAAGGAGATTTTTGAACAACTATTTCTACGGGATATTTTTGCAGTATTTCTGCACACTGATCAGGTGTAAGTGGTACTCTAGAGTCTGGAGGAATTTTACCCTCTCTAATAATTCCAATCTTCATGCAATAATAATTTTTCCCTGGTCCCTAGACGGTATTTTTTTGTGAACGTAAAATAGGAAAATTTATGGAAGTGCATAGTCGGAATAGGGCAGAAATAGGAATTTGATTGAAAGGGTAATTAGACTAGGATTAGTTGCATAGATAAGCTTTTGATATTCAAGAACTTCTTATTAGTACAATTTTATCAGTTGGTATGTGGGCTTTTATTTAGCTTAAAAAAGCTTTAAATTGCAGGTCCTTTGGAACTATATGCAAGCTTGACTAGTTTACACCTTGCATTTGGGGACGTAATGGAATCGACAGGAATGACTTTCGATTAGTAAGCATGCCGGAGCAACATTGCTCACTCCGTTAAAAAATGGGAATGGACATTTTATATGGCAATACAAATTATGCCATTGCTGCCTAATTCTAGGAATTAGAAGCATTTATGCCTCTTGCTTGATGCCTAATACACAGCAGGATCGCATATCAACAACTTGTAGGCTGGCTGAAAGGAGTATCTCCTCCGGACAGTAAGATTTCAGAGGTTAAGGTAGAAGATGGTTGGTTTGCATACCTTTCTTTTACTCGAAAATTCAAGTGCAAACTAAGCATGTAGAAAGCTCTTTGATGCTTTCGCTGGACGCGAGTTCGACTCTCGCCGTCTCCACAAAGTAAAAGCCCAGTAATACATATATTGCTGGGCTTTCTGATTATAAGTGGGCAAGATAATATTAATGTCTTCTTTGCCAAAATTCAGCATGTTTCCACCGTATTTCTGCTTGATAGAACATCCTTCTATGATCTAAATATCGATTCCAAATTTGATGAGTTTGGTATTGGTGTATTTTTGCAAGTTCTTCTTTAAATTTGTATGTTTCAATTAGATTTTTTAGTTGCATGCTACTAGCCATAGCATTAAACATACCTTGAGAGGAGAGTGGATCAAAGCTAATAGCTGCATCTCCAATAGCTGCCCATCTAGGTCCTGCAACTTGTTCTAATATAGTTGAATTCGCGGCAACTGTTCCATGAAATTTAATACCATCCTGCTTTGATCCTATTAAATTTGAAATTTCTTTATTTTCCCGTGCTATTGCTAAAAAGGATTCTAAAGTTTTTAACCTAGTTTTTTCTATAATATCTGCATCTGTATGGTAAGCTATTATTCTTTTATTGTCAGGGACGACTGAACTGTACCACCATCCATTTTCACTTGCAGAAATAGTGCTCATAGTATTTTTTGCTGTATTTGGTAAAGAAATCCAACAGGCTATAAGTTTGTCTATTGTTTGCCGTTTAATCCCTATGCTTCTAGCAAAATGAGATTGTCTTCCGCTAGCATCTATAACATAAGAGGCATAAATAGTCATAGGTTCTGCATGCGACTCATTGGATTGGATTTTAATCTTCCATTGAGACTCCAATGAACTATGCTGTAATTTTGAATTCCAAATACAACGGACACCTCTTTTTTCGGCGCTTTCACGCAGGAATTCTTCGAATGCTTTTCTGTTTAAACTACGAACAAAACCGTCTGGATTTCTCAAGTGATCTACAATATGTAGTTGATCGCTACCCCAGCAGGACTGCATTCCAAGATTTTTTCTATATAAATCATCCTTTCTCTTTTCTAGGTCAGCTAATAAATTAAGTTCTTTTAAAATTCGTTTTGCAGCAGGAGCTAGAGATTCACCAATTTTATCTTGGGGCCTTGCAAGTTTATCAATCAGCGTTACTTGATTAGATTCTGCCAATGCTATAGCGACAATACAACCTGCAATACCTCCTCCTATGATTAGAAAATCAGTCTTCAAGTTTTAAAAATTCTATTTTGGAAAATGATTTTGAAAACGTATCAATCTTTCTTGAATACCAGTTTCATTCCTTTCTTTTCTAAGGTATTCAGATGTTTTAATGCCTGAAGCCTCATGTAATTTTGAAGCAATCAAACGCAATAAACGATTAATAGGTTGCGAAAGTTGATGGTTTTCGGCAACTTCTTTTTCAATTAATTGTAGTAATTGCATTTCAGCATTTTGCATCAATAAAAGCTCATCTAGAAGCCCTTTTTTTGAACATTGGTCGATTACTTTTTCCAACAATTGTTTCTCTTCCTCATATAGATCCTTAGTATTTAAAATTATATTAATTTCATTGATTGTAGCAGATAATAGGAAAGCTTCTTGTTCTGGGGTAGGTCCTATTCCTACTTGCATGTCTGGTGGGAAATAATCATTTCTTTGTATGCCCTCCCTATATTGCACGATAGCTAATTTGTCAAAATAATGAATCATCGCATTAATTTGGTTGGTTTGTGAAGGTGCTTCTCCATTTAATGGAAGATCATCTAGCCAGAAATATCTATCAGAAAATGCTAATCTTCTATCTTCTTCCGATAGATTAGAATCCAAGACTTTCTCATATTGGTTTTCGCCTAAAATATTATTAGGAACTCGTGCAGGCCAGAATGTGGGTAAATATGGATCATATTCTGTCGTATAACCATCTCTACAACTAGCTGTATCTGTTTGCCAAGGTACTGCCATCCATCTTGTTAAACCTCCTGCAACCTGACCTCCCAATAAGGGACCGGAGGACATGCCTAATACTCCTCTGTCTAATGTGGAGCCATAATAGTTGTAATCTGTTTTAGGAAATTTTGGAGCATGTTTAAATCTAAAAGGCGCCATATACATGCCAGAACTTCTTACAGGCCACGTAAGCTCACACCCTGGATGGAAAGCGTCTGCAAGGCAAAAGTCTAATGCAGCTTTTGTAAGCATATCTGGCTGTTCATTGATTGGATAATCATCAATAGATTTGGTAGAAATATCTTCATTTTCGTTAAAATCTGAGATGAAATTTCCTTCTACCCATTGATCTAAAAAGGTAAGTTGTAGTTTAGATAGGGTAGTGTGTTGTCTCACAGAACCTTTTGTAGGTATGGCTACTGCATCACCGTAGAGCCAAGGCCATAATTGTGGAGCTTCTGCTCCCGACTCTTCAAATCGACGGAAATTATTGGAAATAGTTCGACGCATTTCCATATTGGCTTTTGATGGATCATTGAGTTTCTGGATCCATTCCATACTCGTAAAATTGAATTTGCCACCCCAACCAAATGCAGCAGCAAATCCAGCATTAACCCATTGCAAATTTGTCATGCGCTCGAATATGGGTAAAATATCTTTTTTGAAAGAAGGTTTGGTAGGTGCTTTCATCATCTTAGACTCTACTGCCACATTCCTCATTAAATCCCACATCGTTCTTACAGATTTTTGCATAGGAGCATAATCTGGTGGAGCACAAATGACCCAGGCAGGGTCAACTTCAAGAACTTGACCATTATAATTAACCTTGGCCGTAACAGGGCCATCAGAAATATCGTCATGCCAACCTTCATTATTTGCAAAAGTAACAGCAATATTTCCATCTATACTAGCCGAAACTCCTCGACCTCCTAACATTATAAGCCTACCCTTTTCATCCGTTCTCATTTCACCCAAATAGACTGATTTTTTGCAAAAAGCTCCTTCAAAGGTTTTTCCCTCTTTCACATTAGGTTTGGATACTTGTTGAATTTGCCCTTGTATCATAAGTTCTTTGCGGTCTTTAATATTGATATTTCTGAGGAGAGCAGGTGGAATTTCTGGAGATAGAGCTTCTGGTATATCTAAGGCAATGTGAAACTGATACCAAGAAGATTTTTGGTTGGCTAATTGAGAAGACCATGTGATTGATGAATTTTCCATCGTTAATTCCTTTACAGCTTCTCCAGCTTCATTTAATCCATAAATTCTGAATTGTGCAGCCTGGCGTTTTAGGGCACCGGTTTTATCTCTATAGGCATATACATCTGTATTAACCTGAGGTTCATCGACTAGAGGACCAATAAAAAATTCATCTAAACTATTTCCAACTCTCATAACCCCAATTGGAGGATATATAGCAGCTTTTACAATCTGATTAGAGCTTAGTTTTTTAGAAAACTTAAAAATTGAAGCAATGGTTGTATTGAGAAAAGGTATGCCCATTGCAGTAATGGAAATATGCTTTAGAAATTTTCTTTTCTTCATTTTAGCTAATTTTATGACTCTCTAAAAGTTAATGAATTAATCACTAAAACTGACTTATTTCATGGTATCTTTGAGCTAATAATAATTAATATGTGGAGTCTCGCCTTAATAAATCAAAAGCCCAGCAATACATATATTGCTGGGCTTTCTAATTAAAATATCTTTCCAAAAATTATTCTTCAGCAGTTTCCTCCTCTGAATCTGAATCTGAATCTGAAGCAGACTTCATCCTGGCATAGACATTAATCTTTTTGATTTTATCACTAGCAAATTCAATATCATGCACATGATGTTCTAGTATTTCATTTCCTTCCTCATCCACGTCAGTTAAGTCATTTCCGGTAGTCAACCAATGTGTCATTACTCCTTCCTCATTGAGTCCAGAGTTGGTGATCATCCACTTAACTGTCCATTTAGGATTTCCGGTTTTAAACCAATTATCTAATATTTCAATATGGTCTTCTGTACCCATAATGACGCTGCCACTAGGTGGATATCCTTCCCATCCTTCCGCATTGATTGCTGCAATCTTTTCTAGGTCGCGGTCATTATGCGCCTGGATATAATCTATCCAAATTTGCTCTAATGCAGTATCACCTGCCACAAGTTCTGTTCTTTGACCATCTTCCCCGATGGAAGATCCTATTACGGTAGGTGTTGCGCTTTCTTCAGCAGTTTCTGGATTTGTACATGAAAAAATAAGCATGGTACAGCCTATTAATGTTAGTAATTTATTCATAGTATACGATTGTATGGTTAATAATAAAACAAATAAATTTTAATCAAATGAAGTATTCATTCAAGGTTGTGAAGTATTACCCTGTATTAGAAGGTAACGTTTTATTTATTGATATTCAATTTGTTACAAAAAAAACGGGAGGACTACAGTCCTCCCGTTCACTCCTGGAATATGTTCAAAGATTATAATCTGACCATTTTTTTGGTAATCAAATAGCGGTCAACCTCCAGGGTGTAATAGTATATTCCTCTAGGAATATTTTGAAGTATTATATCATTATTTCCTTTCTCATAATTTCCTTCAATAGATTTAACCAACTGCCCGTTGATATGTCTAACGGATAGCTTGATCTCAGCATCTTCTGGAAGGAAGAAAGGAATTCTAGTCATCTTACTGAATGGGTTTGGAACATTCTGATAAAGCTCCATACGCTGATTGGCTTGTTCTCCTATCCATAACTCAACAGATTGAATTGGATAGGTATTAGAATATGCTTCAGCTGCAGTTATTCTAGAGTTCAATGAAATCAATTCACTTAGTTTTCCAGCTTTTAATGCTTCGAACTCAAAAGTGATCAATTCATCTTGATCAAATAGGCGTTCTTCAGCATCATTCCATGACGCCGTGATGGCTCCATAAGATAAATTAGTTAAGCCTATATGCTCCTCATTCAAGATACTGTAGTATGTTTCAACCAATCTCAGTGCTTGCTCGTCAAAATTCAGCGTAAACTGGAATCCTAAACTAGCTTGATTAGCTGATAAGCTTACTCGATAAGTCTGTCCAGGAATCAAGTCTTGATCTTCTGTTTGAATGATAAATGGATGATTCTCATCTCGATCCTCCGCTGGCATGAAGCTATGACTTTGAGCAGAACCATTCACATCACCAATCTTGATACCAATAAAGTTGACGTCTTGATCAGAGTCGATGTTATTGATACTAATCACTTCAGGGAAACCTGTTGCCCATGGATTAGTAGGATCTGGGAATACATAATCCGCATCTATAAATCTCCAAGACTGATTGTTCGGGAAGTTTAGATTAAGCGTTAGAATGAGTTTTCTAATAGCTACTAAATCTAAGGTTGAAATAGTACCCGAATTATTTGCATCTGCTGCAATCAACTGATACGGAGAATCTAATAGATCCATACCTAAGATATGCTTGGTAATGAATACTATATCCAAAGTGGATACCCCATTAGTTGGATCTAAATCCAATGTAGGAGCGATAGTATAATCTTCACCCGTTTCAAGCGCATCAAAAACAAAGGCTCCATCTACACCAGTCTCATAAGTGAATAATCCACCATTGATAGATACTGTTGCAAATTCTATGGCTTCATCATCTTCTGTATTCAATGCACCAGCTACAGTCAATGAACCTGTAGAGCAGGCGTTCATATTGTCTTGTACATCTAAAGCAACCACACAGAAGTCTGTATTACCTGCTTCATCCCATACGTGTAACTCAATAGTTTGAACACCAATTTGGGAACAATCAAAGTCCTGCGTCGTTTGCGTAATATCCGCTGACAGGCTGAATTGTAATTGATCGGCGTCTGTACAGTTGTCGAAAGAACCGAAGTTGAAATCTGTAGCATTAACAGATGCCATACCGCCGCCATTGCCATCAGGCATAATTTCTACCACTAGCTCATCAATACAGTAAGGCGTTGGTTTTTTACCATCTGTAAGTACAACATCAGTTGTCCAATAAGAAATATTTCCGCAATCATCATTTACCTCGTATGTAACCGAGTAAGTGCCTAGTGGAACTTCAGCGTAAACGCCATTAGATCCAAATGCGGCTAAATCGGTAGAAGTAACCTGGTAGTCATAAGTCGAACATTCGCCTAAAACTGTTGGTGCAGGAATCGTAACGTCAAGATCACATCCAACCAACACTTCTAATACGATATCGCCTGTTTCTTCAATTACAGGAGCTTGCGTATCGTAGATGTCCAAGGTCTGTACATGCGTTACATAATCATCACCAGAAACACTATAGATATTATCCCCAGCTGATACTAGGACAGCATTCTCTTGTGATGTTCCAGAGTATGTACACCAGTTAATTGCAGTCCAAGTTCTTATAATTTTATAACAGCCAATATTCGTTGTGTAATAGTAGTCATCCGTGTATGAAACAGCTACCATTTCGCAGTCGTCCTCTGAAATTACAGCCTCACCAAATTGTGGATCTGGTACCGAGCAATCTGCTTCTAGTTCACCAGTCCAGTCTTCCGGGAAATTAACCATCCAAGATGATTGATGTTCTATGGAGATGGTTTGAGCACAAGGTAATGCTTCATTACCTGCCTCATCTGCGGCTGTCCAAGTTCTGGTAATAGCTCCTTCTCCACATTGATCAACCGTGTAAGTAACAGTTAAATCGATAGAAGCGCCACAATTATCAATAACCATAGCTGGGCCATAGTTGTCTAAGAATGCAAATGCTTCTGCTGCTGCTAGATCTGGATCTTGAGCCATTTGCTCTGTTGCAAGGTCTAAGGCTGCACCAAGCTCCTCGAAATAGACATTACAGTCAATACTAGTGTTGTCAGGACATAGTAGATTTGGACCTAATTTATCCTCTACATCTACTTCTGTCATACATTGATTCGTATTGCCAAAGCAATCTGTACCTCTTAGAATAACCATAACCACATCATCTGAACAGTCAAAAGATACCGTTTCACTAAATACTTGATCATCCATGCGAGCTACTTCAAGCATTTCCAAACAACAATTATCGTGTGATCCATTATCAAAGACATCGAAATCAACTGTAGCTGTTCCTGCAGAGTTGAGCACAACTTCTTTGAATTGGATACATACCATATCAGGTGTTACAGCATCGATTACCTCCAAGTTATATTCACATGAGCTTGTGTTTCCACAATCATCAATAACTTGATAATTCACCTCAAAAGTACCTCTCGGTATATCCGTTATCAGGCCACCATTAGAATACATAGATCCAAATATGGTACTTGTAATTACCTCATAGTCAGAACACGCATCAGTAATAGTCGCTGGCGGAATTACATAATTGGTATTACATCCAATGCCTGCATCTACACTTATACTTACATCAGCAGGACAGGTTATGGATGCACCTGCCTGATCTTTTACCTTGATGACTTGTAAATGCTGAATAGGGTTTATACCTATTTGAGCAGGTAAACATGGATCATATACCGACCATAATCTTAATATATCATAGGTTCCACCACAAAGGTTGAACACTAAATCTTCCATAACTATAGATAAGCCACATGAAGCTTCTTGATCAAATGTTGATCCGAAAGCTGTAGGTGTACCTGCAGCAGAAGGATCTGTTAATTCAGGATTTGAATTCAGATCTCCACATGTTATTGCCGGATTGGCAAACCCGTCTAAGTTAGCTGGGAAGTCCACATCTTCTAATAAAATACGCTCGATGGATATCGTATGTGAACAAGAACTACTATTACCAGATTCATCAATCGCAGTAAAGGTTCTAGTTAATTCTGAAATAACATGATCACATTCATCTAAGTCTGTCACTACATCATTGACAATCCACTCAATGGATGCTTCACAAGATGTTAAAATAGCTGAGCCTGTGTTCGATTCATCCGTAGGATCGAAACATTTGACAGTTATATCAGCAGGACATTCAATAATTGGATCATTATAATCTTGAACATGGATTTGACTCCAACAGAAGTTTCCTGAATCAGGATCGAGCACCATGACTAGGAAGTTTTCGCCTGCATCATTAATATCAACAAGAGGCGAGTTTGGAATAGGATATCCAAGCATGTTGGTTATAGTGATTTGATAATCATCATAACAATGATAATTATCTCCTTCCAACAACATATCTGCATTCAACTCCTCGAGACAGTCAGATCCTAGTGATACATTAACCAGATTATTACAAACCATAACATAAGGACTTGGTACATACTCAATGACTTCAATAGTAAAGGAGCACATATCTGAATTACCTGCCTCATCTTGGATAGTAATATCTACGGTATGTAAGCCTATATCAAAGGCAGTACAAGGCTCAATAGAGAAAATCGTGTCAGTCACTGCACAATTATCTACTGCTGAAAGCGGATAATAACAAACTGCAATATCACAAAGTCCTCCGTCTAAGTTGAAGACCATATCAGCAGGACATTCAATAACAGGTGCTTCCGTATCATTTACAGTAACATCAAAGGAACATTGATGATCATTTCCAGCTTCATCAACCAAAGTATATCGAACAGTGGTGGTTCCTACACAGAAGAATGCACTTACATCATATCCACCAAATGCGGTTAATTGACCATCTTCTGGCGTACATGCTGCGTCATCAGAAAGATACTCTACTGAAATTGAACCTTCTTTACAATTATCTACCATCCAAGGATGAATCCAATCCAATTGAGCTCCACAAACACCTGGGTCATTACTCAAGACCACATCATCCATTTCATATGGATTCATACAAGTGATTTCTAATGACCAAGCATCAAGGGTAAATGACCCTGAAGTATTCGGTGCAATGTCTAATGTCCATTCTCCCTCAGATTTTATAGTATATAGATCATTAAATAGATCATAAGGAAGAGACAGAATAGGAATACGATCACCTGCTGGACTGATTAAAGTAATGTCTGCATTTGATACATCTACCGTTCCACTTAAATCAAGGGACATTTGTCCAATGATACAAGCATCCGTGATTTCAATAGTAGACTGATTACACTGATCTTCATCTACATTAGTCAATCCTGCTCCTGTATATGCATTTGTATTTGGATCTAATTCGCCACAGAAAGGATTCTCATCATCGAGAATAGTTACTTGGAATGAGCAACTCGCTGATGAAGCTTCTACAGATTGAAGTGAAGTCGTTGTCCCATTGTCTGCCATGGCATCCAATGTAGGATTTAATAATCCAATCGTTAATAAAGAACAATTTTCTTCTACTGCCCAATCTGCTGCATCATCAGTATCTGCCTCACAATGTCTATATACATTCCCACTACTTAGTACTCCAGTAAATCCATTACAGCTATTCGCTCCATTTACTGCCACCTGATCTATAATATTACCCATATACTGAATAGTGTAGCATGCAGGCGTGGATTCAGCAGCATCAAAGCTAAAGTCAAATACCATTACATCTCCAGATGCTAAAACTGTCGGTGTAAGCACTGGGAAGTTGGTTACCATAGGTAAGGACTCTGTGATACTAGGATCAGCTGAAGATGACCGTAGGACTTCTAAACAACTAATATCGATAGTTGCTGCTCCTAAGTTTACAATTTCTAATTGATCCGTAGTAGTACCTTGACTAATCTCAGAGATTAATAATAGAGGTTGCGATCGCACATTATATTTGACCCAAGTATCACCTTTATCAAATATTTCACCACTAGCATCTCCTACACCACAACGTATTCTATCAGTTAATGCTTCATCTGCAAATATTTCATAGGTCAAGGATAGGTTGTCCTGGCACACACTTGATATATCTGCACCTATATTATACACTACAGCATCACATCTCCAATCATCCGTCGTTTGAAGCACATCCGCTGGACAATTAATTTCTGGAACATTCCAGTAATCATTTACAATTACTTTTACTTCACAAGTGTCTTTATTTCCAGATAAGTCAGTTGCTTCCCAGTACATAATCGTTGTACCTGCTGGAAAACGATCTCCAGTGCTTAAGCCTGTATTGTCAATTTGTACTACAGTAGGAACATCACAGTTATCCTCTGCAAGAGGCAATGCAAAGTTGACATATGCATCACAATGATCAGTTTCCGTATTTTGCACCACAGGAGGTACTGGGCAGTTAATAAATACTGGAGGTAAATTATCTTCTACCGTAACTGTAAAGGAACATTCTATAAAATTACCTGTAGCATCTGCGGCATAATAGTTTACTGTACTCACACCAAGAGGGAATGATTTTGCAGCATTAAATAGTGAAGTATCTATAGCTGTATTTCCAGAATTGTCAATGTTTAATAATGGTGACAAATCTAATGGCCCCTCTGTAGTTAAATCTGCATACTCGACGTAGTAGTTATACTTATGAACGACACAATTGTCGTAAAGCATTCCACTAATAATATCGGGATGATTCCATTCCACTAATGTAGAACATACATAAGAATCGGTATAAACAGGACCTACATTGTCTGGACAAGTTATAGTAGGAGCTTGTGAAGCATCTATAATATCACATGAACCTGATCGGAAAACCTCACATCCCCTTGCATCTACTATAGTAATTGACCACACAGGCGTAGTATAATCTACTAATAACATACCCAGATCTTCTGTAAAATCTGAAAGATCATTATTATAGGTATGTGTTCCGTCAGAATCATCTACTAAACCATCTCCATCATAATCCAATGTTGCACCAGAGTATTGGATAGTGTATGGCTCCAATCCACCAGTAGCATTTCCCAAATCCACTGATCTTGAGGTAAAATCTCCACATAGACATTCCATGTCATCGTCTAGGGTGACAGGTTGTCTAAGTTCAAAAGTTTCATGAACCATCTTGTAACATCCTTCAATAATCGATGCATTTTGCTGGATCATTCCAGGATTAGTATTTGTTAATAGATAGGTCACAGTAACATATCCCGAACCTGTTCCTGGTGTATACATACCCGTTTCTAAATCAATATATCCCACATCTCCTGGATTGTCAGGACTTGTTCCTACTTGAGGATTTGCGGCGTTCGGCGCGTTAAGGTTTGGTACAAAAGAAGTTAAAGCAAAGAAGCCTCCTACATCAGAGCCCAGAGTACTTACGTCTTGATGTGCTAAAACAGCTCCTCCATTGTTTGGATTTTGAATTTGTAGATAGTTTGTGAAGTCAAACTGGATTGGATTATTTGCTTCAAAACAAAGCTCTGGTAAATCCATAGTGAGTTCAAATCCTTCAAAGAAATTTTCTACAAATATAGTAGCTAGACAAGTAGACTCGTTACCTGAAATATCTACTACTTTGAGCTCCACTATATTGGCTCCAATTTCCATACAATCAAACTCAAGTGTAGAAGAATAACTTTGTTCATTAGTTTTTCTAAATAATGTTAGTTGAGAGTTTAAAGTATCATTATCAAAAGAACCTGCATCAACATCAATTGCTGGTACTGATATGGTACCATTTGACATCAGCTGAACCGGAACATCTTGACAAATTGCTGTAGGATTTTGTTGGTCTTCAATATGTAGATAAAATGTATCCCAAACTATTATGGAATCCGATATAGATGGTTCCTTGTATTTCATCCTGTATACTATCTCATTTGTCCCTTTATCGAACTCCTTTCCACTTATATCACCCCAACCATTGTATAGTGTATCTGTACCATTCAAACAATAATGTTTGATAGTTGTACCACAGCCCGAACCTGTAATAGGTGCTAATCCTGAAACGATTGCAGTATTTGAATCTATATCCATTGGTACCGTCAGATCTTCTGGTAATAATAAAATAGGATCACCAGGCCCTACTTCAATATAGAATTCACAAGTAACTCCAACCTTATTACAATTTTGAGCGTAATACTTAACTGGATATAAACCTGTTGGAATCTCATCTCCAGAGTTGATTAAAGATGGAGGATTAGTCATTTGAGGATTTAACATTTGATATTCAGAGGAGTCATCTACTCTCCAAATCCCCTCTTCATTCATAAATCCCATTGTTGAATCCTGATTCATTACAAAATTATTGAATGAATCGAGCGAAACAATATCCGTATCCGCCATATATTGTTCTATTGCAGAATTGTAACATCCATCTATGGCGGTTGGGAAATTCCAATTAACATTTAGATCACAACTATAATCCTCTGAGATTTTTATTGTTTGTCCATTCGGACAATCTGTGAAAATTGGTGGGTTTTCATTTTTAACATAGTATTTTAAATCTTCATAAGTCGACCACGACAGGTTTGATCCACATCCTGCTGCTTCTAAGATTTCTTCAATGATTATACCTACAACTGGAATAGCACCAATTGGAAGTAAGTCAAATAATTCCATTCCCGGTACGGTAACATCTCCACACGTTCCAGTTGTTGTATTAGGCCACCCTTCTACCATTCTCACAGTAAGAACTCCATTATTACCAACTCTTTGCGGAATTGTAACGGGAGAATCAGAATTTAAAGGCATTTTTCCTTCTGCAACAAGATAATCAAAGGTCCCATCTCCATTGGTATCAGCAACAATTTGGCCACCTCCACCGTCTCCATCAAGCACAGCTCCTAGCATTTCAAATACCACTTCAGAGACTGTATCTCCACATCGAAGAGCTTCATAAAGAGAGTGGAATGGTCGGATATGAATACCTAACCAATCAATACAAATACAAAATGCAAAAACATCACATATAATATCAGCACCGGGTAGTTGCTGTATTTGTTTTCCACCAACAGGACCGTTAGTTTCCAACCCAAGGAATTTAGTCTCATAAGAATCTAAGGTTACAACAGATTGGGAACAATCAACGTGTTGTTGCGAAGCAACAAGTGAGTTAGGACCTAATACTCTAAATAAGTTTATATCAATAAATGAACAAGAAATATTAAAATAATCATTAGTTGAAATTTCACAAACATCAAATTCATTTATGATACATTTACATTCCGCATCATCGTTATAAGAAGTAAAAGTTTGTGTGCTTGAATCTTCTAAAGTGTCTGATTGAACTCCAAATGGTCCGTATGTTGAAACTGTATTTACTTTATTACCTGCTGAATCAACATAGAAAAGAGTATCAATAAGAGGTGCTGGTCTAGTTCCTATTACAGTTATATCGTAGGTATATTCCTCTCCTTGTGGAATAGCTTCCATTGGTATAGTAATAGATTGATTATTTCCAAAAGAATATGTATTATCAACTGTTTCCAGAAGAAGACCCAACGAATCTTTTTCACTGATTACTATCTTAATTTGATATGTGGATTCGACAGTTTTTTCTTCTAATTCAACTGTAATGCTAAACGTATCTGGACTACATGTTTGAAAACCTGATACTGTAAAATCAACACTTGGCCCATTTATAAAATAGACAGGCAAGGTATCAAAAGGATTAGGATCTACACAATTTCCAGGGTCATTGGCAGTGTATTTAAAGACAAAGAGACCTTCATAAGGTACCGCAAAAGTTCCTGCATCAGGCATACTAGTAAAGTCATTTGTACAGCTGTCTTGGGGGCATAAACTTGTTAATACATTTGATGGATCACAGTCGACTAATGGATCACAAGCAACCCATTTTACCAGCGGTGTACCATTTGTTGTTGAAGTACTAGTTAGGTATTCTTTCAGGCTAAATACATAATTAGGTGGTGCCACAACAGTTAAATTTGTGTCATCGAATTGAACTACAGGATCTTCAGTGACTTGAATTGTTCTAGATAATGTAATTCGACCGCAACTGGAGCCGCCAATATTTGGAGGAGTTACTTTACAAATAACTTGTTGTGTTCCAAGTTTAAGGTTTGATGGATCTAGCATGAATTTTCCATCAGCATCAGCCTCTATTTCTTTTTCATTTTCTCCAAGATTTTGATAATACCAATTGATTTGATTATTGTTAAATGCTTTTTGTGTAAAACAACTTTCAGAAATGTCTGTATCATCTAAAGGTATACCGGTATATAAGTTTTTTAACCCCAATTCGAATGGATCAGCATTATTACAAATCACCCCATTTAAATCAATATATTGATTCAGGGTATCAAATTGAATACTCCCACCTAAGACACACGAATCATTAACGATTGGTTCAAATAAAATCAAAGCATTTGGGACAGTATCTCCATCAATTGTAACCAAAGGACCATTACGCATAAATTCTATACTAAATCCTTCAATACAAATTTCTGAATATGCTGCATCGGTCAAAACAGTATCTAATGAAAAGAGTACCGTGTCTGCTGGGTTTAAATCAATATCAAATGGAGGAAAAGTAATTAATGAATCTTGCTCGCAACTAAATCCATATAAACTAATAGTATAACTTGACGGTTGGAGTGGATATTCATTAAAGATATCAGAAAAACCAAAAAGTTCTTTAATGGAAATAAAATTACCAGTTTTATAATTCAATACTACATTGCAGTAGTTTGGTTCATCTGCCTGAATAATCCACTCATCGTTACATCCATAATTAGAACCAAAAATTTCATAAAATACTAAATCTTGACAAAAATCTTCAGCGCTCGTAACTTGGCCCATTAAAGAGTTACTCAGCATCATGAATGCAGGCAGCAAAATAATTAACCCAAAGTTTTTTAAAATCTGTTTTGGAGAGTGAATAAAATCGTATAAAGGATTCATGAGTGTATAGATTTTGTTGTATGCAAAAAATTTAACAAAAACCTAGCCCTCATTTACTTAGCTATGACTTGGATCATGATATTTTATTGTCCGCTGCCAACTATTTGATTATTATCCAAGTATAGAATACCCATTAGTAGGTAAAAAGAAAAAGGCCACTCGTATATCGAGTAGCCTTTTTCTTTTGCCAAGAAGAGCTTTAATTTAAACTAAGGGACCCTTTAGATATAAAAAAGGTAATTCATAAAAGTAATTTAGAAGATTTCTCTTGTAGCTTATTATTTCAATCGATAAAAAGCAAGCCTGCTCTTCATGCCAGCTTCTTCCATTTCAATAACCAAGCTATCTTTGTAACTTATTTGTAGACCGAGAAACACCGCATCTACCTTCGCTTGGGTCGTATCTTGAAGCTTCAATAGGCCTTGTTTACTCACTTGGTAATGGCCACATTCTTGATGCAATAGATTCGAGTGATAACAATACTGACCTTGAGCATTGAAGCTTAATTTTACAGGGGCCAAATCAATAGCTATGGTACTATCTTGTTGAACATAAGCATAAGCTTGCCAATTCCCTATTAAGCGCTCAGCTACCTCGTTTTTACAAGAGGTTAGACTTAAGCATACGCAACAAAAAAGGGCAAAACGGGACCATCGCATACCCACCAATATTTTGAATGAAGAATAATTCATTTTAGTGCATTAAGCTGTAGATGCCTAAGAATCCCAAACAACCAGCCAAAAATCCTAAAAAGGCTAACCAACTGATTTTTTTCAAATACCAAATGAAGTTGATTTTTTCCATACCCATAGCCGCAACTCCCGCTGCAGATCCAATGATCAACATTGATCCACCCGTTCCTGCAGAAAAGGCAATGAAATGCCAAAGTTTGGCATCAATAGGATCCGTATACATGCCAATCGATGCCGCCACAAGCGGAACATTATCAATGATAGCAGAAAGTACACCTAAAATCATAACTACGATATCTTGATTAGGTATGGCAGCATCCAATGAAATAGCCATGGACTTAAGTAAGCCAACATGTTCTCCATTCGCTAATGTCACAGCCACCGATTCTAAAGCAGCTACTGCCACCAAAATACCTAGAAAGAATAGAATACTAGAAAGCTCTATCCTCGACAAGGCCTTGTGCGCAGAATATTGATGGTTAGTTTCTTTATCAAAATCTTCTTCAGGGTGTATGAACTCAGATACAAACCACACCACACCTAAAGAAAGCATCATACCCACATAAGGAGGAAGATGTGTGATAGATTTGAATACAGGCACAAATACAAGTGCTAAAACCCCAATGATTAACATCGCCCTAGAGCTCAATAATTTCTCTTCTTCTTTCTTGCCTTCGTGATCATAATCTCCAGGTGTAATATTACCCCTAAAGGCCGGCAGGAATAAAGCAATACCGACAGGAACGGCTACACATAAAACAGATGGAATAACTAGATTTTGAATCAATCCACCGGTAGAAACTTTACCACCAATCCACAGCATAGTCGTGGTAACATCTCCAATTGGAGACCAAGCTCCACCTGCATTAGCCGCAATAACAGCCAAAGACACAAACCAAATACGCTCCGTTTTATTAGGAACAAGCTTTCTCAATAAAGAAACGAGTACGATGGTTGCTGCTAGGTTATCTAAAGTTGCAGACAGGAAGAAAGCAAGGATAGAGATCAAAATCAACATGGTGCTCTTCTTCGTCGTCTTAATCCTGTTAGTGATCACGGAGAAACCTCTATGCAAATCTATCAACTCGACAATAGTCATCGCACCAATCAAAAACAATAGGATTTCGGCTACTTTTCCAATATGATGTAGTAAGACATTGGTCGTATGCTCCATCATTGCTCCACTGCCATCTGCTCCATGACCTACACCTGCAATATGTCCATGATGATCTACTAAATCGATATGCCCAAGAGCAATCATGCCCCAACAAAGGGCACCCATAATTAATGCAGGGACTGTTTTATCAAGTTTTAATGGATGTTCAAATACAATGGCTAGGTATCCAATCACAAATATTGCAACAATTGCAGCAAGCATATTCTTTGGTTTAATTTATTATTCTCGTAAAAATAGAATTTTCTTACTTTTTGCCTATTCTAATCAGACCTTTTTTAAGGAATGATTTCAATCACTTTTTGAAACATCCGAAAAGCTTCAGTACATTTGTGGCTCAAAATGCACCCTCAGGTTTTAATTCATCACAATTAACCTTAAATTTGCATTGCTCAGGTATTCAAAATTTCACTTATGGCAAAGATTGCGGATATTGATTTAGGAGATTTTCCACTACTACTTGCTCCCATGGAGGATGTAAGTGATCCGCCTTTCCGCGCACTGTGTAAGCAGCAAGGCTGCGATATGATGTATACCGAGTTCATTTCTGTTGAAGGGCTCATTCGAGATGCTACCAAATCGGTTCAAAAATTAGATATCTACGAAGAGGAAAGACCCATAGGTGTGCAAATCTTTGGAGCAGAACTCGATTCTATGATGCGAGCTGCTGAAATAGTTGAAGAAGCTAAGCCCGAGGTCTTAGATATTAATTTTGGCTGCCCAGTGAAAAAAGTCGTTTGTAAAATGGCTGGGGCGGGTATCCTCCAAGATATTCCGCGTATGGTGGAATTGACTAAGGCCGTAGTTGATTCAACAAACTTGCCCGTAACGGTCAAAACACGTCTAGGTTGGGATGAACAAAGCAAGAAAATTGAAGAAGTAGCAGAAAGACTTCAAGATGTTGGAATAAAAGCCTTGTCCATTCACGGGCGTACAAGAAAACAGATGTATAAAGGAGAGGCTGATTGGACCTTAATTGGAAAAATCAAAGAAAACCCTCGTATTCATATCCCTATCATCGGTAATGGTGATATCGATAGCCCTCAAAAAGCCGTGGAATACAAAAACCGATATGGTGTAGATGGCATTATGATTGGTCGAGCATCAATAGGGAATCCTTGGATCTTTAGAGAAATCAAACATTATGTGGCTACAGGTGAAATCTTGGATCCTCCAACGCTAGATGAAAGAGTCGATGCAGCTAGACAACACCTATTACATTCTGTGGAATGGAAAGGAGAAAAATTGGGTGTACTCGAAATGCGTAGACATTAT
>CAXQNQ010000103.1:0-17720 GCA_964225135.1 Mesoflavibacter profundi | reverse complement strand
ATCATATGTACTGTTTTGGCAGTATATCCCATACTGGTCATACAATCTTTGAAGCCGGTACAAGCCATGAGAAAATAAGCGTTATGTTACTAAAAATTGCATGGAGAAATATCTGGAGAAGTAAGCTGAGATCAATTGTAGTTATTAGCTCAATAGCAATTGGTGTTTGGTCACTCGTGTTCTTATTGAGTTTCTCCAGAGGAATGATATTAACGTATATCGATAAAGCCATTGAAAACCAAACTTCTCATATTCAGATCCATAATCCCGCATTTATTAATGCAGATGTAGATAAAAATGAATTGGAGCGTGCTGCCTTTAATTATTTATCGGATCCTGAAGGTATTGAGTTAGAACTTTCAAATTATGATGAAATTGAAGCTTTTGCATTCAGATCTTATGCTCATCAAACCTTCTTAGGTGTAGCAGGTAAAACGGGGGTGGCAAATGTATTTGGCATCAATCCTGAACAAGAAAAGTTAGTCACCAATATCCACCAACAAATCATAGAAGGAGATTACTTTGAAAGTCAAAAAAGAAATCAAATTCTGATTAGTAGAGCGCAAGCAGAGAAGTATAATATTGGACTAAAGAAAAAGGTCATTCTCTCGTTTACAGATCAATCCGGAATACCCACTAAAGTCGCTTTTAGAGTTTGCGGGATCTATGATACCAAGAATCAGTTGCTAGATCAATTCAATGTATTTGTTCGACAAAAGGATCTCAATAGGATATTGAATATCCCCGATCAATCACACGAAGTAGCCATCCTACTGAAAGATGTGCACCAATCTGATGAAGTAAAAGCTGGTATAGCTGCGGCATTACCAGGTCAATTGGTGCGTGTTTATGATGAGATCTCGCCAGAGATCGAGCTCTTCAATGTACAAATTGAGTTGAGTACCTTTATTTTTACCTTCATCTTCATGCTAGGTTTAATATTCGGAATTATTAACACCATGCTGATGGCCGTACTAGAGCGTATGAGAGAGTTAGGCATGTTAATGGCCATTGGTCTAAACAAGGTGAAAGTATTCCAAATGATTACCTTAGAAACACTACTTCTAGGTATAGTATCCGCTCCAATTGGCATGCTCATTGGTTATATTTCAGTTGGATATTTCCAACAAGTAGGATTGGATTTATCACATTTTTCCAAAGGCATGCAAAAGTTTGGATTATCAGAGGTCGTTTATCCTGTTTCGAGTGCGGATATGTATATCACATTTGGAGTAGCCGTCTTACTCACTGCCATTTTAGGTTCTATCTACCCAGCACTTAAAGCGATCCGATTAAGACCGGTAGAAGCCATTAGAAAAGTTTAAAAATTAGCCTTATGTCAATTATAAGTGTCAAAAACATACACAAGACTTACAATGAAAAAACGGTGCCAGTGCATGCGCTTAGAGGTGTAGACTTGGAAATAAGTGAAGGAGAATTCACTGCTATTGTAGGACCTTCGGGATCAGGTAAAACTACTCTTTTAAATATCATAGGAGGTCTAGACAGACCTACAGAAGGAGATATACGCTTGGAGCAGACTGAGCTTAGCACACTCAATGAAAATCAACTCATTGAATTTAGAAAGAACAATATAGGTTTCATCTTTCAATCCTATAATCTAATACCCGTTCTCACCTCCAAAGAGAATGTGGAGTTCGTTATGTTGCTTCAAAACAGGCCTAAAAAAGAAATGGAAACTCGAGCAAAAGAACTACTCCATGCAGTAGGACTTTCTGACAAACTTGACCAAAGACCTGCCCAACTTTCTGGAGGACAACAACAACGAGTTGCTGTAGCTAGGGCTTTGGCATCTAAACCTAGATTTGTTTTAGCAGATGAACCAACAGCTAACCTAGATTCGAAATCAACAGCTGATCTCTTAGACATAATGGCCAAATTAAATCAGGAAGAACAAATTACTTTTGTTTTTTCTACACACGATAACCGAGTAATCGAACGAGCGCGAAGAGTGGTTACTATGGTAGACGGGAAAATAGAATCGGATGAGACTTTCAATCGTTAAATACTGCTTTATCCTATGGTTAGCAAGTCCGGTTTTAATATCGGCGCAGGCAGATAAAAAAGAACACAAAGGGTCTTTAAATGGGTATATGAAAACCCTCCAATCTGCTACCGTTCTTCGCTTACCTAACCCAGTAAGTGGTGGATTTGAAAGTGCTATTCTTTCTAATAATCTTTTACACAATAGACTTAACTACTCCCGACCACTTGGAGAAAAAATTAGATTTAATGCCTCCTTGAGAAATCGATTCTTTTATGGCGACATAGGTATTGAAGAAGTTTTACTGAAACAACTGAATCAGGGCAACGATTATTTTGATCTGTCTTTAGAAGCAGTCCAAAATAATTATGCTGCTCAAACCATTTTGGATCGTTTCTATGCTGACATCTATTTAGGAGACTGGGAGATTAGTATTGGACGGCAGCGCATCAATTGGGGTATTAGCTCCTTTTGGAATTCAAACGATATATTCAACGCTTTCAACTTTACAGACTTTGATTACGAAGAAAGACCGGGTTCAGATGCATTTTTGCTTCGACGATATTTAGGTGAAACAAGTAGTATTGAGTTTGCTATTTCAGCAGCAGATAAAATAGAAACCCTTAAGACAGGATTGTTATGGAAATTCAATCTTAAAAATTACGACTACCAAATATTACTTGGTTTGTATAATCAATATCTGACCGCAGGAGGTGGATGGGCAGGTGCCATCGGTCCAGTTGGATTTAAAGGGGAGTTTAATACTTTTTCACCGATTAATGAGGACAATACAATTGCCAGTTCGGCCTCTTTTGAACTAGATTACATCAATCAAAAGGCAACTTATTTTGGTCTTGGCTTTTTGTATAATTCCCTAGGAAGTACGGATGGAAGTATCCTCTCGCTGTTCAACTTTGAAATTTCGGCACGAAACTTATATCCTTATCAATACACCACCTTTTTGAGTATAAATCAAAGTTTTAGTCCAATATTTAGCGGAGGTTTAGCCTTTATATATTCACCTGGAGAGGCACATGCAACCTTTGTAAGTCCTAATTTCAATTTGTCCATTGCACAGAATTGGGATTTGGCCTTTTTTGGACAATTTGTCTTAGAGAAAAACGAAAAATTTAATAGTCCTTTGATGGGATTCTTCCTTAGGTTGAAATATAGCTTTTAACTAGAAAGAGCTGCTTTTTCAATAGCACTAAAGCATACTTTTGCCGCTCTGTCCCAGGTGTAATGCTTAACCCGTTTATACCCTTTTTGGATTAGATCAGCCCTTAAATCTTCATCTAGTATAACAGCTTCCATATATGCTGCTAGCTGATCTATACCATTTACCGAGCAAATTAAAGCGGCATCACCTGCTACCTCGGGTAATGAAGTTTGATCTGATACAATAAGTGGAACACCGCATTGCATAGCTTCTAGCAATGGAATACCAAAACCCTCCGACTTAGAGACATAAATCATAGCTTGAGCAGCTGCAGTATATTGTACTAATTGTTTGGTGGTACAATATCCTGGTAAAATTATATCCTTACGAACTGGAGAGTTGGTTAATTGATGTTCAAATTCACCAGTTTGCCAAGCTAAGCGACCCAATAGTACTAATTTGATAGTAGATTTTGTCTTTAGTTTATACTGTTCAAATGCTTGAATAATAAGCTCCACATTTTTTCTAGGATGAATCGCACCGACATAAATAAAATAATCCTCGCCCTTAGTGTGTTTTGCTTTAAAGGTACCCTGATCCATTTGTCCCATAGGAATGAAGGCATCCCTCGCAGCATTGTTTGCGACTGTTATTTTGGAAGCTTCGATACCATAGTATTGAACAATATCCTGTTTGACAAAATTGGAAACAGTAACTACTTGATGGGCTCTTTTCAAATATTTTGGTGTAAAATACTTATAGTATCGCTTAACCAGCCCAGGAACATACTGAGGAAAATGTTCAAATGCAATATCGTGGCAAACGACTACTTGCTTGAGCTTTGACCTTAGACTTAAAAAACCATCTGGTGAGAAAAAAACATCTGCAGAAGCTTTTTTCACATATCGAGCAACAGCCCACTCAAACCATACATACCACAAAAAAGGATGTCTAGCGGGAGGAGATAGTTGAACCCCTTTAACATTATTTGAGAAAATAAAAGAGGAGTCAAATGGTCGATCAAATAAGAAAATAAACTCTACCTCCGGATGAGATAATACCATACGCTTTAGGACCTCATAGGAGAACCAGCCAATACCTTCTAGTTTATCTTTGATTAAAAATCGTGCATTGACAACAACACGCATTTGCTTAAACATTAGTCTACTTCAAAAGTATGGAAAACATTGCCCATTTTTCAGACTCAGGGAATCAAATAAATTCTAATTCTTTTAAAAAAACCCTATTTTAAGGCATCCAAAAAATATCCAGAATAAACTATGGCAAAAACACCTTCTTTATCCCTGAGAAATCTCATTCAGGCCTTAACCGGCAGTGAAAAAAGATATTTCAAACTATTTGTTGGCGACAAAGCAGAAAAAGGTAATAAATATATCCTGCTCTTCGATCTTATTGACCAAGGGATAGTTATCGATGAAGAAGAACTAAAACGTCTAGTATACAAGGGGAATATTGGAGAAAGCCGCAAATTTTCAGAGCTAAAATCCTATCTATTTGATCTAATTCTAAGGTCCCTTCAAACGTTCGACTCCAAAGGAACAGTCAATATCCGGCTACAAGAATTACTTCAAGGAACTCAAGTACTCTATCGAAGATCACTCTTTAAAGAGGCTCGACAACATTTGGGTAAGGCCAAAAAGCTGGCATCTAAGTATGAAGAACATTTGTTGTTATTGGAAATCATTCGCTGGGAGAAAAAAATTGCCTATGCCCTAACTGATATTCAATTCCTTGACGAAGAATTAGACAGCCTAGAAAAGGAAGAACGCTATCATTTAGCTCAATATCAATTACGTACCAGATACAGAAATACCTTCTTGAAATTATTAGTGAATATCAGGAAGAAAGGTCCTCAAGGTGAACCTGGTCCACACCTCAATCAACTATTGACATCTATTAATCGACTCATACTTCCAAAAGAAACCGGACATAATACTAAGGTGGTATTCTATCGATTAATGTCCATGGCAAAATACATAGAAGGGGATATCGAAGGATTTATAGAAATCAATCTCAATCTAATGGAGATTATGGAGTCTGCTCCACATTTCTTGAAACAAGAAATATCGGAATACATCTCTGTCCTGAATAATTTATTGATTGGATATGGAACATTGGAGCAGTTTGAACAAGTCCTCAAACTATTAGAAAAACTAAAAGCAGTTCAAACCGTAACTACAGATGATATTCTTAAGATTCATAGACAATACTATATGAATTACTTCTCCTATTGTATCCATACCGGAAGATTTGAAGAGGGGATAAGAGCATTTGAAGAACACCAAAAATTCTTGAGAAAGAATAAATCCATAAGCTTCCTTAAAAACACCTTTTACTTCCAATACTTCTACCTACACTTTGGAATACAACGCTATGACGAGGCATTGGGATATCTTAATGATTGGCTACAACTAAAATCGAATGTAGAACGAGAAGATTTGCAAGCTTTAGCGCGGGTACTAAATCTGCTCATCCATAAAGAAATGGGTAATATCTTCCTGATTCAATCATTGGTAAGGTCTGCAAGTAGATACTTGAAAAACAACAGCAATACCACTAGATATGAAGAGGCTGTATTAACTTACTTCAGACGAAGCATTAAAGATGTAGATAAGCATGACGAGATAAAAAACCTGAACCGACTGCTGGAGAGTATTCGTCAAATCAAATCCAAAGGTACCGATAGTAACCTTATGAATTTGTTTGACCTTGAAGTTTGGGTGATTTCTAAGTTGAAAAACATCCCACTTAAGGATGTGATTCAACAGAGATATAACTAATCTTATGTTTGAGCTTATTTGCGAATACGAACGGCGCCGCCTCTGCGTTGACCTGCCATATTAGTTGAATTAATCGTGTCAGGCATATAAATCGGCTTACGCACTTCTACCTCACCCCAAATATTCATTTTCTTTCTAATAAATAAGAAATCATGAAATCCAGAAGGTGCATACCCTCCCTTAATTCCTTTTTGCTCAGTATCACTAATTTCAAATTTCTTCAATTGCTCTAGTGTGTTTGTATCTTTCATGATTCCAATATTTTGTTTTGTAAATCTAACCGTAAGCCAAATAAAATCCAAGCCACCTTAACCTATAAGTCAGCTTTCTGTTTTTAAAAAATTCAGTACTTCCTCAACTCTAAACCCTTTACTTAAGAACATTTTCAATATTTTATCTTTAAATAAAAAAGGTTCTAGATTGTTATACTGGTCTGTCCATTTAACAAACCAATAACGCATATTATCCAACTTTAAGGCATTTTCATACTCTTCCATACCCTTTCGGATACAATAATCAGAAATTCCTTTAGCCTTTAATTGGGCTAAAATCTTGACCTCCCCCATCTCTTGATGCGAGATTTTCCACTAACGAATGTACGCGCATATCTTTCTTCATTCAAAAACCCCTCAGCAATCAAAGCATTGATTACTTCATCTTGATCTTCGCCAAATACTTTTATCCGGATTAACTTATTCCGAACTTCTTGATGGCATCGCTCCTGATAGGCACAATAGCGTTGAAGTTTACTTAAGGCTTGCTCAAAGGTTAGTGTTGACAAGGTTATATATAGGTTTGATTAATATTCTTCTTCAATTTCTAAGGCATCTAGGATTTCATCTAAATCCTCAAAAGATTTGAATCCAACTTTTTCCTCTTCTCCACCTCGAACCAATATGGCGTTCATATCCACATCTGAAAAGGCTTGATCTAAGCTATATTTTTCCCACGGAAAACTAATCACCAAGGCATATTGCTCATTCAATGCTTTCAACTGCTCCACACTGATATTTGCTCCCGGAACAACCTTATTGCGATCAAAATCCAAAATAAAGTAAGCCACAGACCCCTCAAAAGACTCGAGTGTTGTCTCCAATTCTGATGCTTGCAGACTTGGATCAATGATAATTTCTTTAAAGACCGGCAAATTTAAGCCTTCGATAGCAGCTCTACTGGTAAAATGTCCCGCTAATACTCCATCTAATCCAGCAGCTTCCACTGTTTGAGTTATTTCCTCCTGAGTAACATCTCCAAACTCCCCTATGATCTCTACTCCATCTAACCATTCTTTGATAGCATTAACCTCCATTGTGCTTAAAGCATTAGGGTTCAACTGATCCATATTAAACCCGAGCCACTTCGCAGATCTTGCAGCGAAATATCTAGCATCAGTCAAGTTACTCACCGTCCCGGCAAAAACATCCAGTTTTAGCATTATCTTGTTTTTTGACAAAGGTACAAAGCAATTTTACTTATGAAAAACAATTATCAAGACTTAGTATTTGAATGCACCCGAAAAATCCCGATTGGTAAAGTATGTACCTATGGCATTATTGCAGATTTCTTGGGTTTAGGTTCCGCACGTATGGTTGGGTGGGCCTTGAACAAATCCTTTCAAATAAAACCTCCTGTACCTGCACACCGAGTAGTCAATCGAAAGGGTGAATTAAGTGGCAGAAACCACTTTGCCGATCCAAATATGATGCAAACTCTGCTGGAAGAAGAAGGCATAATTATCAAACAAGACAAGGTGATGGAACTGGAATCTGTGCTCTGGAGGCCCCAAATAGAGGACTTTGATTAAAGCAGCTGCAGAACAGGTTTTGAGAATTTGTCTTCCACATTCTTTGATCGACTAAAGACTAGATAAAATCCGCCTCCACCAGCTCCACATAATTTCATCACATATTCTTCTGATTGTAGCCCTTCTAGCCAAGAAGACTTAAATGATGGCAATACCATCTCTTCAAAGGTCTCATATTGTAAACGGGAGTATTCCACTAGAGTACTCCAAAAATCAGAAGCATTCTTTAGCACTCCCTGAACCAAGGCATTTGAATGAGGAATCAATTGACTATGAAGTAACTGATTGAATGCCTGATGTGCCTTTTTTCGTTTATAGATTTCCACCAAAGGAGCAGTAGATCTAGATATTCCTGAATCAAGTAAATAAATATGAACATCTTGTTTAGGAATGGTACAATGTTGAATCTTACCCGCTTCATCTACCCAAACTGGCTTTTTCAAAAAGGAAACAAGTGGATCTAAGCCTGAACTTTTTCCATGAAAAAAAGACTCCATGCTGGCTAGTCTTTCTCGAATAAGCTCGAGCTCCTTGACCTGCTCATTTGGCTTCAGAAAAGCATCATAAACTGCAGCAACAAGTGCTCCAGAACTACCCGCACCATATCCAAGAGGAATATTGGAGTCAAATGATAAACCTTGATCTAATTCCGTCCTAAAAGCAGTTAAATCTAGAAAGGAATCCATCCCCTTATGCTTCAAAAAATCCAACAAACGAATTAAATCTGCTTTGTAATCAAAAGAGACCTGTTGGGATTTTTGCCATGCTCCGCTTAGTTGACTAAAAGGCATAGCCAAAGCTTGTGCTTGATCCAAGATCAGGTACTCACCAAACAAAAGGATCTTTGAAGGATATGTAGTACTATTAATCGGCATGAAGCTGCAAAATTAGATCAGAGTAAGATACTTGCACCAATTTATTCGGATCTACCTTCAAGTATTCCATATAATAATCACATTGGTTTTGTAAGGCAGCTTGGTCTGGATGATTTTCGCATTCCATAGCTTCTATTTCCATGAAAGATCCTAGCCCTTTCACCTCGTCCACATGAAACTTTACATTGTCTATGAAATAAATAGCCCTTTTCTTATCTACCACTACCTTTTTACCCAAAGCAAAATCTAAGGTTTGTAAGAGTGCATCACTATCCTTTTCTGGACGAAAAAGACTCACAAATGAAGTCTTGGGTCCAGCTTGATTTGGCCTACTGTAGAAAATTAGTGATTGCTCGATATTCCCTTGGCGTAGCTTGAGACGACCATTAGGCGTATTGAAATAGGTATCGATTTGATGATCTACTCCCTCAAATCGAGCTTGCTTCGCCTCGAGCAGTTGTTTCACCTCCTCCCCTGAATCGACCCGTGCCTTAATTTCTACATTAATGAAAGCCATGCTTTATTTTTTTCATTAAAAAGGATTTAGCTGTATCAATTTGAACTCATCAAACCCTTTTTTATTAGTTTTGTTAAAAGTAAAAAAAAACTACCACGGATGGCATTTGAAATTACCGGTGTTTTACACAAAAAATTTGATACAGAAGAAAAATCAAGTTCGTTTAAAGTACGAAACTTCGTTATTACACATAAGGATGGTGAATACGAACAATTCATTCAATTCCAATTAACGCAAGATAAATGCGCCTTAATCGATAAATACGAAGAGGGCAGCGAGATCAAGGTACATTTCAACCTTAGAGGGAGAGAATGGCAAGGTAAATACTTCACTAACGTTTCTGCTTGGAGAATAGAAGGGGACAGTTCAGCTGGTGTTGAAAATGCCCCCGTTGATCCGTTCCCAAGTGTGGAGGATACACCTCTGAGTAGTGAAGATGAAAATGATGATCTACCCTTCTAAAAAAAGCCCCGAGATTTTCGGGGCTTTTTTTATTTCAAGATTTGAGCAGCGTGCTCTTTCGTTTTCACCTTAGTAATAACTTCTTCAATCGTTCCAGACTCATTAATCAAAAATGTAGTTCGATAAACGCCCTCAAATTCTTTTCCCATAAATTTTTTCAGTCCCCAACATCCATAATCTTTAATCACCTTAAGATCAGTATCCGCAATTAAGCTAAATGGTAGTTCAAACTTAGCTATAAAATTTTGATGTTTTTTCTCAGCATCTGGGCTAACTCCAAGTAAATGATAACCTTGAGCTAAAAGCGCTGAATGATTATCTCTTAAATCACAAACCTCTGCCGTACAACCTGGCGTATTGTCCTTTGGATAAAAAAACAAAACTAATTTCCTACCGGCATAGTCCGATAATTGAACAGTTGAACCATCTTCAATAACTGCTTTGAAGTCAGGAGCTTGATCTCCTGCATTTAGATGTGTCATGTTGTATTATTTAATGAAAGCTTTTTCAAAAACAGTGGTATTCCCACTTAAATCCTCTACTTCTAAACGCAAGTTGTGCTTACCTGGTTTAATGGTTTCATCAAAATAATAGGTGATGGTCTTAAATTTCTGATCATAAGTAAATAGTACCCAGTTCCCATCAATTTCTGCCCTATATTTCAGATCACCTGCACTTCGAGTAGCAGATACATTATCATCAATCACAAACCGGAATCGACGCAAACGTTTGGCATTATAGGAAAAAACGATAGGCCTAATGGTTGGCTTTTGTTGATCAACAAAAATAGAATAATTGCCCAATCCCCAAACAGATGCTTTTATAAAATCTCCCTCTAGTTCGCCTCCAACTCTTCGAATATGGCCCTGTTCATCGCAATGGCCAATATACAGCTGACTCAGTGTCTCCGAACTAATAGTATCCCGACTTTTAATCCGCAATGCAATATTTACAGGTTTGTGTAGTGGCGTAAATGGAGTATGTAATTTCAGCACATCGGAGTAATATCCTTTTGAGTTATCTTCCATCATATCTACATAGACCAACTCATCCAAATAAAGTGCATTTTCCGGAAAGAACACTTCAAAATCATCTTCAACAATCAGGTTAGGATAGTTGTGGTATAAATGATAATTATATAGTGGAACACTTGACTTATTCCTTTTCTGCATTTCTTCTACTACAAACTCCAATGTAGAACTATTTCCATTGGCATCAAGTACCTTTAACAAAACCTGCTTAAACCTCTGGTTATTAGTTACTAATCCATCTCCCTCTGAACCTTTGTAGATGTCTAGTTTATTACCAGGCAACTTAAAAAATCGATTGAAATAAGCCCTATGCCCCACATGCTCTCTATAATCCAAATGTGCATTGAGGTACCGGGAATCTGAAACTGGTATGGCGTCCATAGCAAAAGAAAAGGTTTGTACCCCATCTAAATGCATTTCCATGGCATACACCCCATTTTTGTTGTGTGTGTAGTTTTGTTTATCGTAAGCCTTTAATGCTAATCCCCAAAAAGCACCACTAGTTTTTAGCGTATCCCCCTTGATTCGATATGAATTCCCAGACTTAATAATAGAGACACTCTTAGAAGCTGTAGCTTTATTTTCCGCATCAAATTCATAGAGCTTCATTTCGTAAATCTGCGGAGCGATAAGATCTTCAATTTCCAAACCAAATAATAAAGGATTGATCCGTTTATTAGTAGCTGTTTCTCTTATTTCAAAATGCAAATGAGCGCCTTCGGAAGACCCACTATTTCCCATTACCCCAATATTTTCTCCCTTTCTTAGTGGAAATACTTCAGGGCTTAAGTGAATGTCCTGCTTAAATCTTTCGTGTTGGTACTGTATTTTTTTCACATAAGCTTCAACTTCCTTAGAAAAAGAGGCCATATGACCATAAACAGTAGTGTAACCGTTCGGGTGCGTTATATATAAGGCATTTCCATATCCATGTGGTTGGACGCTGATACGAGAAATATATCCATCAGCTGCACTAAATAGCTGATCGCCAGCCCCACCATTTTTAGACTTAATATCCAATCCACCATGAAAATGATTGGTTCTAAGTTCTCCAAAGGTCCCTGATAAGCGAACCTCATGTTTCACAGGCCAATCAAAAAATCCAACTGGAAGATTGTTGCAATAAGCAACAATCGAAAAAAACAATCCAATAAAAATATATAATACTCGCATGCAGATCTTTCTATAAATATTAACCCTAATTTTAGAGTTGCTCAGCTGCTGACTAAACTAAATCATTTTTCTTGGAATATCAGCAATTAAAATATCATCCCAACGACCTAGTTGGGTAGGCTCCGGTAGGTTAGCTTCTAGAAGCTGTAGAAATTCATGTTGACTTATACCTTTGGCACCTAAACTTCTTAAATGACCGGTTTCTTGCTGACAATCAATTAATGAATAACCCAATTCACTCAGTCTTTTTACTAGTGTTATAAATCCAAATTTAGAAGCATTAGGACTTAAAGAGAACATAGATTCTCCGTAGAATATTTGTCCGATGGCAATACCATAAAGACCTCCAACCAAACGATTTTCCTGCCACACTTCAACCGAATGAGCCACCCCCATTCGATGAAGCAATAGATAGGCTTTAGCCATATCACTAGTTATCCACGTACCAGGTTCGTTTTGGCCTTTACGATCCACTTCAGCGCAATGGCTAATCACCCGTTCAAATTCTTGGTCAAAGCTTACCCGATATTTCTTTTGATTGAAATACGGACGCATACTCTTAGACACTTTTAATTCATTAGGGAATAGTACGAATCTAGGATCAGGAGACCACCAAAGAATAGGATCCCCAGGATTATACCAAGGAAAAATGCCCATTTTATAGGCCAATATTAAGCGCTCGGCACTTAGGTCTCCCCCAACAGCTAATAAGCCGTCCTCCGCAAGCTTTGGATCGGGAAAAATAAGTTCATCACTTAAAGCAAAAATAGGCATATTACTCTATTACCGCTGATAGGCCGCGATCAACTAATGCATCTTTGAATACTTGGAGTTCGTCATGCATACCTGTTTTCACAGATGCTTTCCCCTTGTAGTGGATCATAAATGCTAGTTGTTCCGCTTGAGCACTGTTATGATTAAGGACATCGATAAAGGATTCAATAACCCATTCAAAGGTATTGTGATCATCGTTGTACACGACAATATTAGAATTAAACCCTGATAGGGCTTCCTCTAATTCTTCTTCTACCAATAATTCCTCTAACTGCTCTTCCAACATAGATTACTATAGTTTAACCCAAATTTAAAAACTTAATCTTAGAAATTAAATAGCTAATTATAGTTGTAACTTAATTACTAACGTTCAAGGACTAATATATTACACAATCTTGAAACTTAAGTCTACCTGCTTGTTTGTATGAATACAAAACCCTGAACGATTTCTTTTGTTCACTAATTCATAAGATTACAGGCATATATGCCTTTTTAAATTGATTATTAACTTAACTTTAGTTCGCACTAATCTACCAGCTCTTTTTCAACACTAATGGATAACAATACAAAAAAAGCCTATCTACAAATTCATGCTGCAGTACTATTATTTGGATTGACTGCAATCCTTGGGGACTTAATCCAAGTATCGTCATTATCTATAGTGTGGTGGAGAGTTTTGCTAACCTCAGTCAGCTTCATGTTCATTGTCAGCTGGAAAAACTTGATGCAAATCCCTAGGAAACAAGTCCTTAGATTTGCTTTAATTGGGGCACTTATTTCCCTTCATTGGCTCACTTTTTATGGCTCCATCAAACTAGCCAACGCATCTGTTTCGCTAGTCTGTTTGGCCACAACGAGTTTTATGACTGCTATTCTTGAACCAATCATGCTAAAGCAAAAATTTAAGTGGTACGAATTACTATTAGGATTAGTTATTGTCCCTGGAATGTGGTTAATTATGAACGACCTAGATGCTAGCATGCGTCTTGGGGTTTATAGTGGTTTGATTTCTGCATTACTGGCTACTATTTTTTCCATTTTAAATAAGAAGAATATTGAAGGCACCCCACCTAAATCTATGGCATTGATTGAGATGAGTGCAGCATTTTTAATGATGAGTTTATTGCTCCCTTTTTACCTAAAATTCTCAGATGATGTCAAGTTTATGCTGCATGGCACCGATTGGATTTACATGATTATATTGGTTTTAGGGTGTACTACGCTTGCATTTATCTTAAACCTTAAATCCTTAAAATACTTAAGTGCTTTTACCTCCAATTTAATTATAAATCTAGAACCCGTGTATGGGATCCTACTGGCCATGCTTATTCTCAACGAACATCACGAGTTAAATACTAATTTTTACATTGGTGTATCCGTTATATTATCTTCTGTATTTTTACATCCTTTCTTGAAGCGAAAATTTGATTAGCGTATGGATTTGGAAGCATTGACCAAGTATTGTGAACGGGTGAGTTTACCGCAAGAAGCAATCCTACAGGAATTGGAAAGAGAAACTAACTTGAAGACCTTGAAACCTAGAATGCTTTCGGGTCATTTACAAGGCAACGTTTTGTATTTCTTAGTTCAAATCAGTGGGGCAAAAAATATTCTAGAAATAGGCACCTTTACCGGATATGCTACCCTTGCTATGGCTTATGCGCTTAGTCCAAATGGACATATTACCACCATTGAAGCTAATTCTGAATTAGCTTTTATCTCAGACAAATATTTTAAAAAATCTGGTCTTGGTGCCCAGATTAATCAAATCTTCGGGGATGCCAAAGAAGAAGTAAAAAAGCTATCCGGGCCTTTTGATCTGGTCTTTATTGATGCTGGGAAAAAAGACAATGCGTATTATTATGAAGCTGTTTTACCAAAAGTAAAATCCGGTGGTTTGATCCTAGTGGATAATGTACTCTGGTCTGGCAAAGTTCTAGATGAACCTATGGATAAACATACCCAGATCATTCATGACTTCAACACACAAATGTCCGCAGACAGTAGGGTAGAATCCTTATATTTACCTTTGAGAGATGGTTTAGCATTGTTCAGGAAAAAGTAAATATGAACATCAAAAGAATAAGCAGACCTGAAATTAATAAAGATAAATGGGATGACACCCTAAGGAAGGCATATAATACTATGCCTTACGGGTACAGCTGGTATCTTGATGCAGTTTGTGAGCAATGGGATGCAATTATTCTTAACGATTATGAGGCTATACTTCCACTACCATTCGTAAAAAAAATGGGTCTTAGATTATATATTCAGCCTTTGTTTTGCCAACAGTTAGGACCATTCTCTGAACAACCCCTCAGCGAAGAACAGTTCATCGAAATCTTAAATCACCTACCTAAAAATGCGCTTAGACTTAATCTCAATTTTTCTGCAGGTATTACCATTCCCGAAAAATTCAATGACCTGAATCCCACACCAAGAATTAATCAAATCATAGACCTAAACCTATCATTAGAATCTATTAAAAACAACTATCACCGAATAGCTAAAAGGGATCTTAAATCTTATAGTTCTAATTTTTCAACATTAGAAAAAGTTGAAAATATTTCTGAGGTTATAGAGTTTTACCAAGAACAGCTTGAATCAAAAGTCCAATTAAAAGCTAAAGGCTACCAGACTGCATTGAACCTATTTAAAAGTGCTCAAGCCAATAAGGCTGGTTATTTCTATCGGTTCAAAAATGTTCAAACCAATCAATGGGTTAGTAAAGGAATGGTTATTCATGACAAGAATAGAGTAATCAATTTATTTAGTGCGACAAATAGATCAGAACCTGGTGCGAATAGGAAGAACATCGACCTTTTAATCGAGAAATTTCAAAGCAATAAACAGGTGTTTGATTTTGAGGGCTCCAGTTTACCTGGTGTAAATCAATTCTTCAATAGTTTTGGTCCACAAACAACCACTTATTATTCCATTGATAAAATAAACCCATTATTGAAACTTATCTATAGCATATTTGCTCTGATTAAATAATGTTTATGAAAATAATCCGGGTAAATAGGAAAGCAGTAGATTATAAAAAATGGAATCAAACTATTGATCATTCAATCAATACACTACCTTATGCATATACCTGGTACCTAGACTCCGTCGCTTCAGATTGGGATGCGATAATAATTGGTGACTATGAATTTGTACTACCCCTTCCATTTAAAAAAATATTGGGATGCTTTAAATACTATAAGCAACCATTCTTTTGTCAACAACTGGGTCCATTTGGGTTAACTCAACCAAGTGATGCTTTAATTGAATCGATCTTAAAGCATCTACCCCAAAATAGTATTCGCTTAAATTTAAACCTATCCCTTGAAACGATTGCAACCGATAAATTCAGGCATTTAAATCCAAAACAACGGATTAATCAAATCATTTATCTTGATCAAGATTTAGATACTATTCTATCGAATTTTAAAGGAAATCAAAGAAGAGCAGTTGTTTCTAATTTGCATAATTTTGGAGAATTAGAAGAAATAGAAGCACCTGAAAAAGTATTTAATTTCATAAAAAAAATTCATGGTAACTCCATAGGTTTAAGTAACAAGAAAATAACCGTTGGAATTCGATTATTTCGAAAAGTAAAAGAAAAGAAAATGGCTAAGTTTTATCAAATGAAAAATATTCATTCGAATAAAATTGCTGCTATGGGAGTTGTATTAATAGATGAAAAAAGAATAATAAACTTATTCTATTCCAGTGATAAGAATAAAGAAAATTATGGTGCTGCATCTGTATATATTTACAAACTAATCGCTCTATATAAATTGGAAAAGAAAATCTTCGATTTTGAAGGATCAAATATTCCAGGTATTTATAGATTTTTCAAAAGTCATGGAGCTATGGATACTTATTACACTAGTATTGATCGTATGCACCCCATCCTAAAATTGATTCACAAAGCCAAAATGAATCTTCGGACTTGAAAAATCGAAGGGATCTTCATTGATTTTTCCTACCGCCACACTAATTCCAAAAATCCCTGTACTGACCTCAAAAGTTAATCCAATACCTATGCCTAAATAATCATTAAATCGATTCGCAGACCATAGCCTTGCAATATCGGCAAAGCTGTATAGATAAGAATTCTTGTCTAAAATAAATCTGACCTCAGCAGTCTGAACCAAGTATGAATCTGCAAATAAGAAACCCTCGTTGAAACCACGTAATGTAGAGTTTCCACCAATGATCCATTGTTCATTCCGCAAAATATTTCGATCAGCATATTGATAGGCCCCTAACGCACCATATCGTATCACACCTCTTTTTAGCAAAGGAAAAAATAAGGACCCTTCTAATTCTTGCCGAAACATCCAACGCTCTGCAAGCAATTCATCTGTATATAACTCCGAAAAATCAAAATCTGGTTGATTAACATCCCGCAATCCTGTTATAGCTGTATTAGGTAGAATAGCCTTCCGACTAAAGGAAGATTTAGACATTAATTCATATCCCTTTCTAGGATTTAAAGGTAAGTCTAATCGATTGAAGTTCATTTCTACTCCATAGTTTCTCGCCCTAGTATCAAGCGTATTGGGAAGGGCACGTTGACTAATAACAAAGCCCTCATCCACTTGAATAATATTGGATTCTTCCCAACCTACAAACAACTCGATATATTGGGTGCCGCCTAGGAAAGAACTAAAACCTAATTCTCCTGATACCCAATTAAAGCTAGTATCCCTTCGATTCTGATTCATGTCAGCAGATAAGCCAAAAGGTAGTCCACCGATGTAGGGTATTTCTACAGATAAATCAATGGTTTGAGTCTGAGCCAGTAAGCGCTCAAATTTAAATGAAAACAACTCTCCTTTACCTAATAGATTTTGAGTGTGTACATCTGCCAAGCCTGTAATAGTCAAATCATTTCCTGGGCTATTACCTGGAATATTGCTAGCCGGTATAAGCCCGAGTAATAAATTCAAGGTACTAGCTTTTTTTCGTTTCAAAAACATGGTAACGACCGCCTCACCATCCTCAAAACTTAATCGAGAGGGTTGACTAAGCTCTAAATAAGGTAGAGTCCCTATTTTTTCATCCAAACCTTTTATGGCTGACCACTGAAACATAGTCCCCGCTGGCATCCTTAACAGTTGTGCCA
>CAXQNQ010000102.1:0-7830 GCA_964225135.1 Mesoflavibacter profundi | reverse complement strand
GCTAGAAAGCCAAATTGATTAGGTCGAACTTCAACAACTAGTACACCAAACATTTTACCAATTGCAGCATCAGAATCATCTAGTCCAAAATTATGCTCAAAATCCTGTTGACTTAACAAATAATCCTGAATTTGTTCGGCCGCTTGAATACTCCAAGGATGTGGCTGATAATAAAAGGGGTAGGTAAACTGATCTGGTAGATCATTTACATCAATAGCTTGTTTAAATTGAATGATTTTTCCTTCTGTATGCATAGCTACTGATAGTCTATATTACCAATCTTTGTTAATTCGATCAAACATCACTAATGAACCAGCTACCGCTACATTAAGCGAATGCTCGCCTGGTAATTGGATTAAATCATGACATTTTTCGATCACACTTGGTGGTAGTCCATTGTCTTCAGAACCTAAAAGATATATAGCCCTATCGAAATGTTGGTAGCTTTTGATAGGTTCTGCGCGTTGATCCAACTCCACACCCACTAACTTACAACTGTAAGGCATACTTGCGTAAAAAGTCTCAAAAGAATCGAACTGGAACAGCGGAATCTTGGACCAGGTTTTCATGGTATCTGATGCTTGCTGCTTATACCTCCTATCTATTAAAAAGATAAAGTCTGCTCCCATGATGTAAGCACTTCGCCATAAAGTCCCAATATTTTCTGAGGTTTTAGGTCTCATCACACCAATCGCAAAGTACCTCTCGTCTTTTCTATCCCACTGGTTACGCATAATTTATTTTTTCTCGTACAACACAAAGTTATTCAATTCTAGCGGCACTATTTTCCATTTTGCTAAATCAATATTTTCTTGTTTATCAGCTAGAAGATGTTTTCGATTAGTAATAGGATCTTCAATATCTAAACTGATTCGAGCATATCGCTGAAAATAAGCCTTTATTCCCCAGTCCCTTTTAAGTGCATCACTTATCTGAATGATTCGGTCTTCTTGAACTACTGTTTCTACTAACTTGACATCTGAAATAATTGGCGCTTGACGATTTACTTTCCCTACAAAATAAATATTCATCAAACAAGTCAGCAAGAAGAATCCTACAGCTACACGTTTAACCCAGGAACCTTCTAACCACCTATTAAAACCCTTAAGTGCCATAGTATGGGTCAAAGGTATTGCCATAAAAATAGCCATGAACGGATAGATAGGAATAATATAAAATCCCCTCTGCTTTAAAGTGACCATTATTGGTAAAACACCCAACACTACAAAAATAAACCAAGACCAATCTATTCGTTTTAAAAGTTGGGTACTGTGCTTGTAAAGCAAGTGATCTACACCTACCACAAGGATACAGAATAACATAGGAATTAATATCCCCTTGAAAAAGGCTCCAATAATAAAAAACCTTGAAGAAACAGTTTCTGCCCCTATCGCCCCCTTGTACAACTGTAAATCAATATAGCTTCCGAAGAAAACCTGTGCCTCAGGAACAAACCAATAATTAAGTCCAATGTACATGATTAAACTCAATCCGATTAAACCACTATGACTTAACCAGGATGACCAGGATATCTTTCGACTCAAGAAGTACACTGTTGGAATGGCTAAAACCAAAAGTCCAACAGGGCCTTTAACCATAAATGCACCAATAGAGCATACACAGCTTAGAAGAAAGTATTTCCATGCCTTCTTTTGTACATATTGTATGTAAGACCAATAGGTTATCAAAAGGAATAGGCTGAGGGTATTCTCTAATAAATTATTAGAAATGCACCATATCACCTCATTCATCAGTACCCACATCAAAATTGGAAGCCAAGTAAATGCCTTAGCCTGCCCATTAGCTCTCCAAATCTGGGAAATGAAATAAATATTTAGGGAAGCAATAATTAAGGTAAATAGACGCTCTACCCAAAGATAATCCCCAAAAACACGAAAGAATATGGACTCCATAAAAAAGCCTAAGGTCGGATGACCGAAGAATGTCGCTTGATAGGTTTCACTAAAAGATGGCAACCAATAAGTTCCTATTCCTTCAGCCATATTACGAGCTAATACAGCATAGATGGTTCCATCTAGAAACATACCTTCAGCAAAAAGCGTAGGAGCTAATAAACCCAATAAAAGCCCAAGAGTGAGCAAAAGTCCAGCATGTTGGCTTCGCATAGGATTAATCAAATTTGCCACAAAATAGAAAAGGCTTTGCATGAATGCAAAGCCTTTTCTATCCTAAGTAGAAGTTAATCTCTAGAACCAAGAATCGTCATGCCCCAATAGAATAACATGGCTAAGGACCCTAATGCGGCTACTAAGTATGTTCGTGCTGCCCACTTCAAGGAATCCTTGGCACCCTCATACTCATCGTGACCCAACATTTGAGTTCGATTCAACCAATTTAATGCGCGATTACTCGCATCATACTCAACCGGCAATGTGATGAAAGAAAAAAGGGTAGCGATAGACATCATAACCAAACCAATCAAGGCAATTTGAAATCCAAAGGAAACGGATGCCTGAAGGACTAGACCAGCAAGAATAAGGTAAAAAGAGAACTTCGAAGAAAGTCCTACAATGGGCACTAATTGGCTCCTCATCTCCAACCATGAATAGGCTTCTGCATGCTGCACAGCATGCCCTACCTCATGTGCTGCAACCGCTGCAGCAGCTGCATTTCTTTGGTTATATACTGCCTCACTTAAATTAACTGTCTTGTGCTTAGGATTGTAATGATCCGTCAACTGTCCTGGAACAGAAATGACCTTGACATCTGTAATGCCATGGTCTCTAAGCATTTTTTCTGCGATCTCTCGACCGCTCATTCCATTTTGAAGCTGTAACCCTGAATAGTACTTGAATTTTGACTTCAAGCGGTTACTTACAAGAAAAGAAAACAGGGATATCATCCCTATGATAACATAATAAAACATTGGGCTCATTTTTAAGTCTTTGATCAATTATAAAACCTATTAATGAGATTGTAGGGTATATTTTTCGGCTTAAAAATAGGGATAATTCATCCTAATACAAACAAATCATAAAAATTAACGATTCATTCCACTTACCACCTCATTTAATATATTAAAGGCTGTTTCTGCCATTTTGTTTCCACGATTATCTAATAATGGATTAACTTCCGTTAATTCTAGACAAACGACCTTTCCCATCGAAAGTAGAGATTGAATAATGCATATAACTTCCTCTGGGTCAAACCCTTTTGATACAGGTGTGCCTGTACCATAGGAAACCATATCACAGTCCATGCTGTCCACATCAAAAGAAATATAAACCTGATCGCAGGCCTCCAATTTTTGTTTAGCTTCTAACAGGCAAGTGTCGAACCCACGATACCTAAGTTCGTGCACAGTATAATTTCTGATACCTGCACGTTCCATTAATTTATTCTCGGGTTCTTCCGTATCTCTGACCCCGAAAAATACTACATGCTCTGGTAAAACCTTGGGACCGTCCACAGCTATATTTTTCATATCCTCCCAAAGCCTCTGCGTGCTTTCAGCCACTTCATTAACTTGACAAGCTAAATTATCTTCCCCAAGAGCAGCTGCCAAAGGCATACCATGAATATTTCCTGAAGGAGAAGTAAATGGAGAATGTAAATCTGCATGTGCATCAATCCATACTACACCTAGCGTTTGTTCAGGATGAGCAGCTTTTAGACCACTTATAGTACCTAATGCATTTGAATGATCTCCAGAGAGTACAATAGTAAATCCTCCCGTAGAGGCATGCCCTCGGACAGCAGATGCAACTCGACTACATTGCTCCTGCACATGCACAATACGCTTGGCAAAAGGGGCATTCACTTTGTTGTAAATGGACTCATTATGTGTTTCAACATCTTCGTATGGGAATCGAACAAAAAAATCATTCTTTGCATTAATAGCAGCAATTTCAAGTGCATCTATTCCCAAATCCGAACCTCGAGTCCCTGCACCTATATCAGATCTATTTTTAATAATCTTAATTTCCATTGGTAATATTTGATTGAATGATTTTGCGCCTAATTATGAGACGAAATTAAAAAAATCTAAGCAACTTTTACCACTTGAATCTAGATTATGCCAAACGCAATACTTGTTCAATCACGTCCTGAGAATACTGATCTGACATTCCCCATTTGCGTGAGGTTAGTAATGCGTTTGAAGCAACTTCTTGTATATCGTATTGCTCCACTGACATCTCATTCAATTGAGTTGGAGCACCAATCTTTCTAAACCAAGCTTCTAGTGCATCTATCCCTTCATCTGCCGTATCAAGTCCAAAGATTTGTTCTGCAAATCGAACAAAAACCTCAGGTCGATTATTGGAATACCACTTCATCCATGCGGGTAATACAATGGCCAAACCTGCACCATGAGGAACATCATATAATGCACTTAAAGAATGCTCAATCATATGATTAGGAAAACCATACTTTTTTACTCCAATAGCAGCTAATCCGTTCAAGGCCCAAGTAGTTGCTAAGGCAAACTCAGCTCTAGAATCATAATCAGTTGGTTGTTCCATAATACGCTCCGTAGTCTCTATAATAGTCAGAACAATATTTTCTATAAAGCGCCTTTTCATCAAAGGCATAGCCTCCGCAGTAAAGTATACCTCTAAGACATGTGTTATTGCATCTACAGCGGAATAAGCTAAGTAGTCCGTCGGCAGAGAATAAGTTAATGCCGGGTTGACAATAGAAACTTTAGGATAAGTAAAGGGTGAAGAAAAAGAAAACTTCTCTTGAGTTTCTTCATTTGTAACTACTCCACCACTATTCATCTCACTACCTGTAGCAGATAAGGTCAATACCGCATAAAGTGGCAATGCTTGATTAGGTTTAGTACCTGTAAAAAGACTCCATACATCTTCATCCATACAAGCGCCTGCTGCAATTGCTTTGGATTCATCAACAACCGATCCTCCACCCACAGCCAATATCGCTTGTACTTGCTCAGCTTTTGCAAGTTCCACTCCACGACGGGTATGAGATAAAACAGGATTTGACTTCACCCCTCCATGTTCAATGACGGCTATACCTTGTGTGCTAAGCACATCTAGGATTTCATCGTAAAGCCCAGATTTTTTTATAGATGAACGGCCATAAACCAATAAGACCTTTTCAATACCATCGCCTTTTAAAATCTTTCCTACTTCTAATTGTTTATCCTCACCGTATATCAATCGAGTAGGATTGTAATAGTTAAATGCTTCCATAATACTAAAGATAAAGATTCATAGTGGAGACACAAAAGCCATCCATAAGTTCATTTAAAGCCAAGTAAATAGACTTAAAAAAGTTTCTAATTGAACAGAAAACAAGGCAAGTTTCCAAAATTCAACTCTTGATTATCAATTAAATAAACATTTCTACCAATCAAACAAGACTAAACACTAAAAACCGAAAGAAGCTTATAAAAACCGATATTTTTAATTATTTTGTTTAGGAATTAAACTAAAAGACTAAACAATCTGTTTTCAATAAATTATACTAACTAATTTATTTCAGATGGCGCGGGCAATAGTTCTCGCCATTTTTTTTAATCTATGCCTAGAATCATTTTTATCTTCCTTGCAACATTCTTTATGTTGCTTGCCATATACTCCGGAGGTGGACAATGGTCGAATGAAATTGAAGTCATAAGTTGTATGACTCTGATTATTATTCTGGGTATTCCACATGGAGCTATAGACCATATTCTATATCTTTCCAAGCGTAAAAAGCCTGCAATTACTTTCTATTTCCAATACTTAAGCCTAATTGCACTAAATGTGCTTTTCTGGATTTGGCTACCACAATTAGCCTTTTTCAGTTTTCTATTTGTATCCGCCTATCACTTTGGACAATCACAATTCAACCATCATTTTGAAGTAGAAGAATTACCTGAGAAAACACTCTATTTTATTTGGGGATTGACACTCATGATAGGGTTGATTTTCTTTAATATGGATCAAATTTTAGCCTTAGAAGGCATTGCTTTTTTGTTTAGCCAAAATTTCTTACTTTCCTCTACTCTATTTCTAAAATCCACCTTGATTGGATGTTTTGCCATTACCTTAGGCTTACTGATGGTACTCACAATAATGAAAAAGATCAAATGGGAAACATTCTTGTTAGAATCCATTGTCTTGATACTTATCCTAACTGCTTTTTATCTTTTACCTCTATTGGTAGGATTTACCTTGTACTTTGTTGTGTTGCATTCCATGAAAGTAATGGAGGAGGAATATGTCTATCTAAGGAAAAAACAAATAACTGAAAGTATTTCCTCCTTTATCAAGATGCTTCTGCCTTATACCATATTATCTTTCGTAGGAATTATTTTACTTATGATAGGTATACAACTAGAATTTATTGCTATTCCAATAAGTTATATGTTTCTTATTCTGGTATCCTCTATTACCTTACCACATATCTTTGTAATGGAACTATTCTACAAATAAAAAAGGCCCGAAAAAATTCGAGCCTTTTTTATTACAAGCCAAATGCAAAATATTGCTTACCTGGCACACCAGGGTATTTACCCTCTAACATGATGCCTCCTTCCCGATTCTCTAAAGCAGCCTTGAAGGTCTTCAGATCATTAACTGGTTTACCATCTACTTTAGTAATTACAAATCCTTCCCGAATTTGTGTGTATTTGGATAACTTACCCGGATATAATCGAGTTACCACTACACCGCCATCAATATCCAAAGTTTCTGCAGTTGCCTCATCAATAGTCTCTAAATCTGCTCCCAATAAATCCATTATGTCTTTATCAGGTTTGGTAGTTAAATCTGTATTTCCTTCTCTATTATTAAGGGTTACACCCACAGTTTTCATATCTCCCTCCCGATTCAACAACAAATTAACCGTTTCTCCTGGACGATATCTAGCAATCATTCCTTGAAGCTCCGAAGAAGTCTTTACAGGAATGCCTTCTACTTCTAGGATGACATCCCCACTTTGAATTCCACCCGACTCAGCTGCACTATTCATCACCAAGCTATCGACATAGACTCCTTGCGTAAAAGGAAGATCCTTTTCTTTGGCTAAATCACCGTCTACACTTCGAATATATACACCCAAAACACCGCGCTGAACAATACCATAGTCCTTCAAATCTTTGATGACTTTAGCTACGATATTAGATGGTATTGCAAAGCCGTACCCCGAAAAACTTCCTGTAGGACTCGCAATTGCAGTATTGATTCCTACAAGTTCACCCTTTAAATTGACTAAGGCACCTCCACTATTACCAGGATTGATAGCCGCATCTGTTTGTATAAAATTCTCCACGGCATAACGGTCTTTTAAAATATTGATATTTCTTCCTTTGGCACTTATTATTCCAGCGGTAACCGTCGAATTTAATCCTAGCGGATTACCAACAGCCAATACCCACTGACCAATATCAACTTGATCTGAATTAGATAATTGAACCACAGGTAAATTCCGCTCATCAATCTTGAGTAAAGCTAGATCAGTAGAAGGATCTGTACCAATCACTTCAGCGGTATAATTGCGATTATCGTGCAGTGTGATTTCAATTTCATCTGCTTGACTTACCACATGATTATTCGTAACCACATAGCCATCTTCCGAAATTATTACACCGGAACCTGTACCCACCATAGGTTGGGCTCCTCCTGGACTTTGAGGACCAAAAAATCCATCCCCAAAAAAATCTCTAAACACATCAGGCATATCTCCAAATGGATTACCATAATTCGAATTGTTACGCATAGCAGTAGACTTGATATGCACCACTCCATCGATTACAGCCTCAGCTGTTTGCGTGAAATTTAATTCTATAGGATTCCCAGAATCGTCTATAGTATAGACTGCTTGTTGGGCAGGTATGATAGCAGGTTGTGATATTTGCAC
>CAXQNQ010000101.1:0-9922 GCA_964225135.1 Mesoflavibacter profundi | reverse complement strand
AATCGGCCTAGACTCACCGAATTGATAGAAGGCATCCACGCGGACTGTAATCCCTTGTGTCGTTAGTGTATTCATACACAATTATTTAATGCTCTAAAAATTCAGATGCTATTTGTTCAGCATCTTGTTTTGCGATGTCCAGTTGGTCGTTTTTTAAAACTACATCAAAAAGTTTAGAATATTGCAATTCTTGGTCTGCCTTTTGAATTCTTTTGTTCAAACTAGCTTCACTTTCCGTGTTTCTATCTCTAAGCCTTTGGAATAAAATGGCTTTGGAAGGCGCCATTACGAAAACTGAAAGTGCTTGATCCCCATAAATACGTTTTAGGTTCATGGCTCCTATTACATCTATATCAAAGATGATACTCTTACCGAGTCCCCAAATCCGTTCTATTTCTGATTTCAAAGTCCCATAAAACTGATTTTCGTAGACTTCCTCCCACTCTGCGAAAGCTTGCTCCTCAATTTTAGCCTTAAAACCCTCTATGCCTAGGAAATAGTAATCTTTACCTTCTACTTCATTTGCTCTACAGCCACGACTAGTTGCACTTACCGAAAAGAATAAATCATCCCGTTTAGACAGCAAATGCTTCACCAAAGTTGTTTTCCCTGCTCCAGATGGGGCTGCAAAAATCAACATCTTCCCACTCATTACAACACGTTTAAAACTTGTTCTTTAATCTTTTCTAGTTCATCTTTCATCTGCACGACTAATCGCTGAATATCCGCAGAATAAGCTTTGGCTCCCAAGGTATTTATTTCTCTACCAATCTCCTGAGCAACAAAACTCAACTTCCTTCCCTTCTGAACTTCTTTTTTATCTAAAATTTCTAAGAAATAGGTACAATGTTGACCTAATCGGACTTTTTCTTCATTGATATCAATTTTTTCTAGGTAGTACAAAACTTCCTGTTCAAATCGACTCTTATCCACATTGTCATTGTTCAAATGATCTGCTACGGTTTGCTCCAACCTAGCAATAAGTTTTTCCTTACGTTCTATCTCGAATTGCTCCACTTGTGGAAGTAATCCTTGGATAGATGCAATTCGATTAATCAAATCAGCCTCCAGGGCACTACCTTCTGTTGCTCTAAATTGATTCAATCGATCAATAGTCTTACTCAATAAGCTTTCAATGGTTTTCCATTCCTCATCAGCTAACTCACTAGTCCCTGATTTCAAAACATTAGGGATTCTTAATACTGCTTGAATAATATCCCCTTGATTTAATCCAACTTCATTCGACAATTCAGCGAGTTCTTTAGTATATCGCTTAAACAAATCTTTATTAATAGCCGAATCCTCATCGCCCTGCAAATAAACCATCTCAACCATGAGTTCAAACTTACCACGATAACACTTATCGGTAATTAACTTGCGGATAGCATGCTCTTTAGGTTTCAAAGTATTTGGCAGTTTCATCCGTAAATCCAAGAACTTACTATTCAGCGATTTTAATTCAATACTTACATCAAATTTTTCATTGGTTACATTGAGTCGACCATAGCCGGTCATAGAATGTATCATATCAAGTAATTATTTATTAGCCTCAAGAGCTAGGAATGAAAAACAAATATACGAATCCCTCTCCACTTACATAGCTCTAAACTTAATTAAGGTGCGTAATTAAATGATGTAACTAATTAGAAGAAAGTCATTATAAGCGCTTTTGACACAGTTGATACCAACACATTAATTTACAACACATTAAATAATTTTTTTTTTGTACATTAATAATCATAATCCTGTCAAACAGGAATAATCAATCAAATTGTGTTGCGATTATTTTATTTATTTATAAAAAATACGAAATTTGCAACCGCTTTTAGATGAACAAACATTATTTACAACTTTCTACAATTCAAATAAATACCAATGAGGAAAGCAGACTTGGTTACCGCAATCTCAGAAAAAACAGGCGTTCAAAAAGTGGACGTGTTAGTTACTTTAGAAGCCTTTTTCAAAGAAGTTAAAGGATCTCTAGCGGAAGGAGAAAACGTTTATATCCGCGGATTTGGTAGCTTCATTACGAAGTACCGTGCAAAGAAAATTGGTCGTCACATTAAGAAAAATGAAGCGATTGAAATTCCTGCACACTATATCCCAGCTTTCAAACCTGCAAAAACATTTGTTGATCAGGTTAAAGAAAGCGTACCTGCAGAAGAGGAAGTTGGTGTTTAAACCAACACCCTCTCCTGCCCATTTATACTAACTTATGGGGAAGCAACAAGTTATCGCATTATTGATCGCGATTGGCCTAGTATTATCTTTTTATTTAGGTTGCGACAATATCTCCCAGTCACAAAAGGAAATCAATAAAAGTAGGGAAAAGACATTGGTAGCAACCGATATTCAAAACCTACTTAATGAGGCACGCGCTGAACTTACTACCTCGAGTAGAAGTGAAATTGCTTTGCTTGAAAGTATGATGCAGGATGCTCAATCCGATTCTCAAAATCACATTGCAGCTCTTGAACAACTATCAGCTGCCTGGTTTCAATTGGGACAAGCTGCCATTGCAGGTCATTATGCTTGGGAGATAGCTGACAAAACACAACAAGCAGATAGCTGGGAGATTGCTGGAACAACTTTTGTTTTATGCTTGCAACAAACAGCAGCAAGCAAAATTCGTCAGTTTTGTAGCACAAAAGCCGTACAGGCTTTTGAAAATGCCATCGCTGAAGAACCGGCAAATGTTACCCATAGAATCAACTTGGCCTTAAGCTATGTGGAGGAGCCTCCAAAGGAAAACCCCATGCAGGGTATTCTTATGCTAAGAGATTTAGCGGAAAAAAATCCAGAAAATCCAGCTGTACTTTTCCAACTAGGAAGATTAGCTGTAATGACTGGTCAATACGCTAAGGCAGTGGAGCGCCTAGAGCAAGCATATGCTATAGATCAGAATGACAAAAGGATTATTTGTCTACTAGCTGAAAGCTATGGTCAAATTGGAGATTCGGTCCGATCTGGTGAATTTGCAAAAAAATGCAACAATTAATCTTAGGATTTTTGTATATTTGCAAACACTTGAAGAATACAGAGCCTGTAAAGGTTATTTTTAGATAAAAAAAGATTTTTGATATGCCTTGTGGAAAGAAAAGGAAAAGACATAAAATTGCAACGCACAAAAGAAAAAAGCGTCTTCGCAAGAACCGTCATAAGAAGAAGAAATAATTCATAATATCGAAAACCCGACGAGTCGGGTTTTTGTGTTTAACTTAAGGCGCTTTACCTTAAGTCTAGAGAGCAACCATTTGTGAAGTCAAAAAGTCCAATCTCTACTCTATATAAACACACGCTTAGTCTGTTTGTATAAAGGATAAAAGACTAATAACCCTCACTTCAGCCTTCCTCCTATTGCCGCCTAGACAGTACGCGCTAAAATAAAATTACGTGGAAAAAGAATTAATTATAAATTCCACGCCAACGGATGTTGAGATCGCCCTTTTGGAGGATACTAGATTGGTTGAATTACACAACCAAAAAACCAACACAAACTTTTCCGTTGGCGATATATTTCTAGGTAAAGTAAAAAGACTTATGCCTGGTCTGAATGCTGCTTTTGTAGATATTGGCCATAGCAAAGATGCCTTTTTACATTATACCGATTTAGGACCCAAACTGAATACACTCCAGAAGTTTGCCTCAGATACTATTGATGGAAGTCTTAAGACCCATTTGCTCGATCAGTTCAAATTTCAACCAGAAATCAACAAGAACGGTAAGATTGATCAAGTCCTGCAAAAAAGACAAAATGTACTCGTTCAAATCCTTAAAGAACCTATTGGTACTAAAGGACCTCGATTGAGTTGCGAAATCACCATACCAGGGCGATTTATGGTTTTAACACCATTCAATGATGTCATTGCAATTTCAAAGAAAATATCCAATGCGGAAGAGCGAAAGCGCTTAAAGAAACTGATTGAAAGTATCAAACGTAAAAACTTTGGTATTATCGTCCGTACAGCAGCAGAAGGGAAAAAAGTGGCAGACCTCTATGAGGAATTGAAACTCATGGAAGCGAAATGGGAAGAAATATCTAGAAAACTAAAAGGAGCTAAACCACCGACTAAATTACTAGATGAACTCGATAAGGCATCAAGTATCCTAAGGGATATTCTGAATGATGATTTTAATAAAATTGTGGTCAATGATCATCAATTATATTTAAACATCAAGTCCTATTTACACAATTTCGCACCTGATAAAGTCAATATTGTTAGTCATTATAAAGGCCGTGCACCAATATTTGATGCTAATAATGTATCCAAGCAAATCAAATCCTCTTTTGGGAAAACTGCAACAATGCCTAGTGGTGCTTATCTTGTAATAGAGCATACCGAAGCCATGCACGTCATTGACGTGAATTCAGGACACAAAATGTCTACCAATAACCAAGAGGATGCCTCCTTAAAGGTCAATCTTGAATCAGCTAAAGAAATTGCAAGACAACTGAGGTTAAGAGACATTGGTGGAATCATTATTGTGGACTTCATTGATATGAAGAATAAAGACCACAAAGCCCTTTTACTTAGAGAAATGCGCAAATTCATGTCCATGGATCGAGCGCAGCACACTATTTTACCTTTAAGTAAGTTTGGTTTGATGCAAATAACGAGACAGCGTGTTCGTCCAGAGGTTAAAATTAATACAGCTGAAGTTTGCCCTACCTGTACAGGCACAGGTAAAATTAATGCATCGATTTTACTTACAGATGAAATAGAAAGAGATATGAAGTTTATTCGTCAATCTCATCCCAATACTAATTTGACACTGAAAGTGCATCCATTTATTATGGCTTACCTGAAAAAAGGTTTCCCTTCTTTACAATTCAAATGGATGTTTAGAGATTATAAGTGGGTGAAAGTAGTAGAGGATACTGATTTCCATATCAATCAATATGCTTTCTATGACAACCACAACGAAGAAATAAAATTAAACTAAAATAAGTCCCGATTTCAATCGGGGCTTTTTTTATGGGCAGCCACAATCAAAGCTTTTACAAGATTCCATTAAGATTACTAGCAAAATTAAGATTAACTTAATCTTAGTAATACTACTTTTTGATTTCAATACCTTCATCTTTATTATTGAGAAATAAAAATAACAAAGAATTTTGAATATTTTATTTACAGTTCTGAACTGGGGACTGGGACATGCAGTGCGAAGCATTCCAATTATTGCACATCTCCAAAATCAAGGACATCAAGTAACGATTGCCTCTGATGGAATGGTAATCGACTTTTTAAAAAAAGAATTTCCTGACCTGTCCTTTGAAACCCTACCTGCATATAATATTCAATACAAATTCAAATTCATGCCCTTCAATATATTAGCAAAAGGGCCTAAAATCTTAAGTGTACTTTTCCAAGAACATCAACAGGTACAAAAAATCATTCGAAACAAACAAATAGACCTACTTATCAATGACAACAGATTAGCTTGCTATTCCAAACGCGTACCGTCTATTTTTATCACCCACCAATTGGATGTTCCCGTACCTAATACTATACTTAGAGCATTGACCAATCGCTGGCACCATTTTTTTATTAACAAACATGATAGATGTTGGATACCTGATGTAGAAGGGGCATACAATCTAGCGGGTGAGGTAAGTCGGTCTAAATTAAAAACACCTCCATTAGATTATATCGGACCACTATCTACGATTAAAATAGATCAAAACAAGGCAGACCTGCCTTTACTGGTAGTACTTTCAGGCCCAGAACCACAGCGTACCTATTTAGAAGAAAAAATCGTAAAACAATCCGTCCAATTACCTATTCAAACCATATTAGTTCGAGGAACCAATCAAGCACATCATTACCATAATATCCCACCCCATTTAAGCATCTTAGATTTAGTTGATCGACAAACATTAGCTGGTTTAATAGAAAGAGCTCAGACTATGATCTGCAGATCTGGCTATACCTCCCTACTCGATTTTTCACTAAATCCAAAAAGACTCTACTTCATACCTACACCCGGTCAATGGGAACAAGAATATCTAGCTGAACACTGGAAGAGCAAGATGGGTATACCCTTTGCTACACAAAAGGTCTTTGACCTAAAAAAAGCGTACGAAGAAGCTAAAACACTTAAACTAGAAATGAATCAACAGGCCTTTAAAAGAATTATTGACCAAGTAATAAATAACCCTACTATTTAGTATTGACTAAATTCATTGCCCTGGAGAGCCCAATTGTACCAAAAGCGAGAATCGATTTAGAAGCTTTTTCTTTAAATTCAGCCATTTTGTCCCTTTCCGTCGAGCTCCAGGTACTTAAAACAAACTCTGCTTGCCTCCCTTTTGAAAATTCATTACCGATACCAAAGCGTAATCGAGCATAATTGTTCCCCTGAGTCATACGATCAATATCCTTTAATCCATTATGCCCAGCATCTGAACCTTTTCCACGCAATCGCAATTTTCCAAAAGGTAAATGCAAATCATCCAAAACCACAAGAAGATTGGTTTTATCAATTTTCTTGGCCTGCATCCAATATCTAACAGACTTACCGCTTAAATTCATGTAAGTACTAGGCTTAAGTAATACAAAAGTTCTTCCCTTATGCCTAAACTCCGTAACATCACCCAACTTCTGAGTACTCCAAGACACTCCAAAAGCATCCGCTAAATAATCAACTACCTCAAAACCAATATTATGGCGAGTATTATCATACTTAGTTCCGATATTGCCTAATCCTACAATCAGATATTTCATGCATGTCGATTTGAAGCAAAAATACAAAGGTCTGAACCATTAGCCCAAGTAATAGGCTTTTTTTATTCATAAGCCAAAATGTCAGCTTAGTCGATAAAAATCTGCCAAATTTTACAAATTCGTTTACTTGGCTTATATTTTGAATACAAGAAAGTAATACCAATCAAATTATACGAATGACATACGATAATTTCACCATAAAGGCACAAGATGCCATATTGAAAGCTCAACAACTTGCAGCGAGCTTAGATCAACAAACAGTTGAGACCACGCACCTATTGTTGGGTATATTTCAAACCGACGAACATTTACCAAAGTTCTTATTCTCAAAAATGAATATGAACCTGCCTGCCCTATCTGCAGCACTTCAAAAAGAAATTGAGAAGTATCCTAAAGTAAGTGGCACAGATAAGCAATTTTTATCCAATGATGCTAACAGAGCTCTGGCTCAGGCCAAAAGAGCTTTAACTGAGTTCAAGGATGACTTTATCTCCTTAGAATTGATCATACTTGGAATACTTCGAGGTTCTGACGATGGATCAAAGATACTCAAACATCTTGGCGCTACTGAAAATACCTTGATCAGCGCCATCCAAGAACTGCGTAAAGGATCCACGGTAACCGACCAGCACTCAGAAGGCAATTATAATGCCCTGAATAAGTATGCACTCAATTTGAACAAAAGAGCGGAAGAAGGAAAACTTGATCCTATCGTTGGTCGAGATGAGGAAATTAGAAGAACCTTACATATCCTATCCAGAAGAAAAAAGAATAATCCAATATTGATTGGAGAACCTGGTGTAGGTAAGACAGCTATTGTTGAAGGAATCGCTTGGAGAATTGTTAATGGAGATGTTCCAGAAAACCTAAAAACTAAAACCATCTTTGTTTTAGATATCGCTGCCCTAATTGCAGGAGCTAAATTCAAAGGTGAGTTTGAAGAGCGATTAAAAGGTGTCATAAAGGAAGTCTCTGAATCGAATGGTAATATCATATTATTCATTGACGAGATTCATACCCTTATTGGTGCAGGTGGCGGTAATGGAGCAATGGATGCTGCTAATATTCTTAAGCCTGCTTTGGCCAGAGGAGAACTCAGAACTATAGGAGCAACCACCTTGGACGAGTACCAAAAGTATTTCGAAAAAGACAAGGCTCTAGTTCGTAGGTTCCAGACAGTAGTTATTGATGAACCGAGTATTGAAGACACCATTTCAATCTTGAGGGGACTTCAAGAACGATATGAGGTGTATCATAAAATTGAAATTCTAGATGAAGCTTTAGTAGCCGCCGCCGAATTGTCGCACAGGTATTTAGCTGATCGTAAATTACCGGATAAAGCTATTGATCTTATTGATGAAGCAGCTGCAAAGTTGAGACTTGAACTTGATTCTATACCTGAGGTATTGGATGAATTAGAGCGTAAAGTTAGACAGCTAGAAATTGAGAAAGAGGCGCTAAAAAGAGAGAAAAACGATAAGCAGGTCAAGGCAATCAAAAAACAAATTGCTGATGTTAAAGAAAAGAGAGATGAGATTAAAGCGGCTTGGAAGAGTGAAAAGGAGATTTTAGATACGATTCAAAATCTAAAAAAGGAAATTGAACAACTAGAAACGGAGGCAGACCAAGCGGAACGAAAAAGTGACTTTGAAACGGTAGCAAAAATCCGTTACGGATCTATCAAGGAAAAAGAAACTATGTTGCGTGCAGCAGAAGAAAAACTGGCTGATCTTCCTCAAGAAAAGCGATTCACTAATGAAGAAGTGAATGCAGACGATATTGCAGATATCATCTCCAAATGGACTGGAATTCCAATCTCTAAAATGTTGCAATCCGAAAAGGATAAATTACTAGAATTAGAATTGGAATTAGGGAAGCGAGTGATTGGTCAATACGAAGCGGTGCAGGCTGTGTCTGATGCAGTAAGGCGTTCTCGCGCAGGTTTACAAGATGAAAACAAACCTATTGGTTCTTTTATTTTCTTGGGACCTACAGGTGTAGGTAAAACAGAACTTGCCAAAGCATTGGCCGAGCTTATGTTCGATGATGAACGTGCTATTGTTCGAATTGACATGAGTGAATTCCAAGAGAAACATTCAGTGTCCAGACTAGTGGGTGCGCCTCCAGGATATGTAGGCTATGATGAAGGGGGACAATTGACCGAAGCGGTTAGGCGAAGACCTTATTCCATAGTGCTATTGGATGAATTCGAGAAAGCACATCCAGATGTTTTCAATATCCTACTGCAGGTGCTTGATGATGGTAGATTGACCGATAACAAAGGTAGAATAGCGGATTTCAAAAACACCATCATTATTATGACCTCTAACATGGGGTCAGAAAATATTTTGGAGAATTTTGAAGATCTAGAAGCCGTTGGAGACAAACATAGAGCTGAAATTTTAGAAACTACCAAGATTGAATTGCTTGAGAATCTAAAAGACAATCTAAGACCAGAGTTTCTAAACCGAATTGACGAAAAGATTATGTTCTTACCACTTCAAAAAGACGAAGTGAAGCAAATCTTGATGCTCTTGTTAAAAGATGTAAAAGAGATGTTGGAGAAGCAAAATCTCAAATTAGAGATTAGCGATGCTGCTTTAGATCTACTAGCAGACTTAGGTTATGAACCACAATTTGGGGCAAGACCTATGAAAAGAGTACTACAAAAAGAGATCGTGAATGTACTCTCTAAAAAATTAATTGCAGGTGAATTTGACTTCGGAGATACCATAAAAGTTGGCAGCTCCAAAGGAGGGTTTTCTTTTAAAGTAGAAAAAGAAAAGACTCCAGTACTAGAAGAGTCAAATACCGCTGAATAAAACAATACCTGAAGGGCAAGCTTTAAAAGCTTGCCTTTTTTTATGATATTTGTATAAGGCTTGTTGTTAAACAATAAATCTCAGCAGGATGAATAAAGCACTTTCTACTTCGACTAATGCTGTGCCTCCGGTTTATCTAACCAAGGCCAGTAAGTTCTGTTTGAGTAATATCAACAACTTCAAGTCCAAAGGCTTAATCCTACATAATTTCTCCTTTGCTGAAAAACTGTCAGACCATATACTTCATTTAGGTATACTAAATAATATGGAGGAGCATAATATCCTTGCTCCCCAGATTGCCGCCTACATGCTGATACTAGGGTATCAAGATAATTATCAATCCGCTTGGGAATTAGCTATACCCTATGCAAAAGA
>CAXQNQ010000100.1:0-3133 GCA_964225135.1 Mesoflavibacter profundi | reverse complement strand
GATATAACCAAAAACACCATCGAAATGATTGAAAATTTTGGACCTAATCACATAGTAAATCTTGGACACGGTGTTTATCCTGATACTCCTTTAGATGGAGTAAAGCAATTCATTCAAACAGTTAAATCCTACCAATACTAATCGGAATAAATTCAAAGACTGAAAACCCTATTTTTATTTAGAGGTTTTCATTGGATTGTCTAATTTTATATAGATTTGTGAAGAATAAGAAAAAACTGTACTCTGCAGGAGTGTGGTCAATCAAAATAATATTCAATGAGTTGGTTTAAAAGACTAAAAGACGGAGTACAAACAGCAACAGCACACAAGAAGGAAGCTCCAGATGGTGTTTGGTATAAGTGTAAAAGATGTTCTGAAACTTCTACAACAAAAGAATTAAAGGAAAATAACTATAAATGTTCCCATTGTAATTATCATGTACGTATTGGTTCAAGTGAATATTTTGAACTGATTTATGATGGTAGCTACGAAACTTTATTTGATGACTTAATTTCTAAGGACTTTTTAAAATTTGAAGATCTAAAGCCATACACCAAAAGGTTGTCAGATGCTAAAAGAAAAACAAATCTAAATGATTCGATTAGCGTTGCGGTAGGAAAGGTAAAAAAGAAACCTTTGGTAATCGCAGCAATGGATTTTAGTTTTATTGGTGGATCTATGGGGTCTGTAGTTGGTGAGAAAATATCTAAGGCCATTGACTACAGTTTAGCAAATCGGATTCCTTTTATGATTATTTCCAAGTCAGGAGGAGCCCGAATGATGGAATCTGCCTTTTCCTTGATGCAAATGGCTAAAACTTCTGCGAAACTATCTTTATTAGCTAAAGCAGGCATACCTTATTTTTCGTTTTTAACAGATCCAACTACTGGAGGGGTTACCGCTTCATTCGCCATGTTAGGTGATATTAATTTCGCAGAACCAGAGGCTTTGATAGGTTTCGCTGGACCTAGAGTTATTAAGGAGACTATTAAAAAGGATCTTCCAGAAGGTTTCCAAACCTCTGAATTCCTTTTAGAGAATGGATTTTTAGACTTTATCGTGGATCGAAGCGAACTAAGAGAAAGGATAGCTAGCTTGTTGTATTTATTCAATAAAGCATAATAGCTTTTGCAAAAAAAGAGGAACTCAAATGAGTTCCTCTTTTTTTATAGTACAATAATTTTTAATCCAGTTTTCATAGGGTCTTGATGGGCTAACAGCAAATCAATAAATCCTTGCCCATGTCTCAAATAAAAACTCATAAAATTATCCGTTCGCTCCTGGAGACCATTATTTGGAAATAGCTTTTGCTTTATGGACTCAATTTGATTGAGTTTAACACTATGCTTTTGCTTTTCAGCTTTTTGAATCCGCTTTTCTAGTCCTTCTATTCCTTTAATGAATTTAATAGATTCCGCTTCCATTTTTCCCTTTAAACTGGGATCAATTTCAATAGCCTTATATTTCACTTTATCCATTACGGCTTGAATGGATTCCATTTCTTCTTGTAGTTTAATTTCATTGGCGGCGTTTTCCTCTACATAGGCACTTTGCAATACTGTGGTGTCTTTGAGCAGATCTTCTATATCTAGGCCGAGCTTCGCCCATTTTTCTATTGTTTTTCCATCTGTTAGTAAAATAGAGTCTCTTCTTACTAGTACCGGATATGGTATTTCAGCAAGCTTGAATTGATCTTTTCGTTCTAACCAATAGGCCAATTCTCCGCCTCCGCCTACATAAGCCAAATTAGGTAAAATTTGCTCCTGGTAAAGGGGTCTTAAAATAACATTTGGACTAAATCCAGCTGGGTTTTGATTTAATTCATCTAGTATTTCATCTCGAGTCCAGCGGATAGATGTGTTTAAAACAACATAGTGATCATCTTCAAGCTCGATTCTATTCCGTTGACCATCGCTTAAATAAAACAGATTTATTGCTCTAGGGTATGCCTGCATCTTAAAACCCAGTTGCTCTAAAGCCTCAATGCTAGTTTGTACGCTACTTTGAGAAAATGATTCCATTAATTCTTTTCTCATAATCGGGATAAATGCCTGCTTAAGTTGAGCATCATCCATGTTCATTACTATTAACTCAGTTTCTTTAAACAAATCGATTACAAAATGTTGTGTTGCTTCACCATAAGTCCATTTACTTTCTTTAAATGCAGCATCTAGCATAGTTTTTAATATAGTAGCATGATCACCATCTCCAAGAATAGCATACAGGTCATCCAACAATTGATCCATCCCATCTAGATTCATTCGTCCACATGATCCGGTTTGACCTTTGTTATCCCATTCTAAAGTTTTACCAAATAATTGTAAGTGATTAATTTCTTCGAAGTCATGATCTTCACCACCAATAATAAAGACGGGTTGAAAATTATAGGAAGGATAAGTTTCTTTGAGTTGTCGACAAAGTACAATAGCTGAAACCGCTTTATAAATAAAATATAATGGTCCAGTTAGCAAACTAGGCTGGTGTGCGGTAGTAATAGTAAATGTATTTGAATCTCGAAGATCATTTTTTGGTGAAAAGTCAAACCCTAATCGACTATATTGTTTAGATAAAACTTCGTGTAACAGGTTTCTATCTACTACATGAGTTTGTTTTTTAGTTATAGCATCCTTAAAAGATTCTAAAGCCATATCATGCTCCCAAAAGGGACGGAGCTTGTCCAATTGATTCATGTAGGCTACATCTTTTTGTGAAAACTGTGTAACCTTCTCTGGACTTATGGATACTACCTTTTGCTCATTGACCATATTTGACGCTTATTTTTGTAAAAATACAAATTAAATAGAAAGGTATACCCCTTCTATGTTCAATCGTTTAAAAGAAAATTAAGTGTTATTTTAGATAATAATTAGTGATTAAGTTATGTCTAAATATATAATTGCATTAGACCAAGGAACAAGTAGTTCTAGAAGTATCCTTGTGGACACTCAAGGTCAAATCGTTCATATAACCCAAAAAGAGATCACACAATTCTATCCTAAATCTGGTTATGTTGAACATGATGCAACTGAGATTTGGGAAACTCAAATCAGCACCTTTCAACAATTATTAGCTGAGCAATCCATCAAACCGACTGATATTGCTGGTATCGGCATAACAAATCAACGAGAAACAT
>CAXQNQ010000099.1:0-7467 GCA_964225135.1 Mesoflavibacter profundi | reverse complement strand
CGCATGGCTTCGAGTCCACCTTCTCTCCCCACACCAGAATTTTTCATACCGCCAAATGGTGTTCTCAAATCTCTAACCATCCAACAATTTATCCAAACAATACCTGTTTGTAATTGCTGCGCTAAACGTTGCGTTCTATTGATATCCTTGGTCCAAACCGTTGCAGCCAGACCATATTCTGTATCATTCGCTAGTGCAATTGCTTCTTCTTCGGTATCAAAAGCTTGGATAGTTACAACAGGACCAAAGATTTCTTCTTGGTTGGTTCTGCAACTATTGGATAGTCCTTCAATAACGGTTGGTTTGAGGTAGTATCCGTTAGCTAACTCACCCTTGAGTTCAGCTGGTTTACCTCCACATAATATCTTCCCACCCTCCATCTCAGCAAGGGCTATATAAGCGAGTACTTTTTCTTTGTGTTCTTTTGAAACTACGGCGCCGAGATCTGAAACAGAATTAAACGGACTACCAACCTTCATAAATTGTACGCGTTTTACAAATTCATCTTTAAACTTATCGTAAATACCACGCTGTACAAGTATTCTGGAACCACAAAGGCAGATTTGACCATTATTGGAAAATGATGAACGTAAAGTATGAATCATCATCTCATCAAAATCACAATCATCAAAGATGATATTGGGGTTTTTTCCGCCAAGTTCTAAAGATAATTTTTTGAATGCAGGTGCAGCAACTGCAGCGATTTTTTTTCCTGTATTCGTGCCACCAGTAAAAGAAATAGCCTTGACTTTAGGGTGTTCAACAATAGCTTGTCCAGCTTTAGATCCAATCCCATGGACAATATTTAAAACGCCTGGAGGCAGCCCAGCTTCTTGACAAGCTTTCGATAGTAAAAAGGCGGTCATTGGTGTCAATTCTGAAGGTTTGGCTACTACACAGTTACCTGTTGCTAGGGCAGGGGCAATTTTCCATGAAAATAAATACAAAGGTAAATTCCATGGAGAAATACAACCGACAACTCCAATAGGTTGCCTAAGCGTGAAATTGACCGCTTGTCCCGGCATATTATGAGACTCGGAGCTAAAATGAAGCAAAGAAGTAGCAAAAAACCTAAAGTTTTCGTGGGCTCTAGGAATATCTACTGCTGTAGAGAGCGATACAGGTTTTCCAGAATCTCTGCTTTCTGCCTCTGCAAAAAGATCCAAATGTTGCTCAATGATATCGGCTACACGCATAAGTATTCTGAAACGCTTTTGAGGATGCATCACCGACCAAGCAGGAAATGCCTTTTGAGCAGCTTCCACAGCTTTATCAATATCTCTACTATCAGAATCAGGAATATAAGAATATATCTGACCTGTTGACGGGTCGTAATTTTCTATGAACTCAGTAGATTCAGCAGGCTGTAAACTGCCATTGATATAATTCTTGATGTATTGTTCTGTTTTCATAGTGTCTTGTTGCGCTTACAATTTTCTAGAAGCATGTCTGTAGATGACTGCAGATAAAAGTTGGCCCACATCTTTGAGTGATTTTTCACTAATAATGTCTACGGTATCATCATGGGTATGCCAATAATGTCCAAAACCAGTTTCAGTATCCGCAGGTCTATTAATAATATCAATCATTGGGATTTTAGCTATGGTATTCACATAATAGTGATCATCAATAATCATGGTGCTCGTTTCGTTGACAAATTTGTCTCCCATACCCATATCTTGGGCAAGTTGCCAAACTCTATTCATGATATTTCCAGCGAAGTACATAGACCCTTCTTCCTTAGTGAATCTAGGTGTTTCACTGCCTACCATGTCTAACAAAATACCAAAATCCGCATTATATCCTGCTACATGTTTATTCTTGGACCAATATTGAGAACCTAGGCAATAACTGTCCTTAGACTTTCCAGAGGCATCACCATAATCCTCGGAATCAAAAAGAATGATATCTATACCTAGATCAGCACTTTCTACAGGATTTTGGGCAATTACTTCTGCTAATTCCATCAAGACTGCAACTCCGCTGGCACCATCATCTGCTCCATCAATAGGTTGGTCTTTATCCTTAGTGCTCAATGGTGAATCTGCAAATGGTCTAGTATCCCAATGTGCCGCAAATAACAACCTTCGTTTAGCTTTTGGATTGTATTGTGCAATTATATTAGTACTCTCTAATTGGTCTCCAGTATATGCGGTAGCTGTAAATTCTTGTTCAATAACGTCCCAACCTGCTGCTTCAAAGGTTTCGACCATCCATGCAGCGCAATTTTTATGCGCTTCTGAATTAGGTACGCGAGGGCCGAATTCAACTTGTTTAACCACGTATTCCATAGATTTTTTCCCAGGGAATACGGGTACACTATAATTCTTTTGGACCTTAGGTTCTGTTGTTGGCTGTTCCTCTTCTTTGGAACAGGATTGAACAATAAGAAGTAAACAAAAGAAAACCGCTATGGATTGAAGAGATTTCATCTCAAGGATTTATTTAAAAGTGAACCCAACCTTGGGCTTTAATATCGTGTATATTTCCTCCTTTAGTATGGAGTTTGATTCCATCTTCTTTAGGCACAATTTCACCTGCAATATAAATATCAGGGAGATATTTTACCTTATCGATGTCTTTAACATCAATGGTGAAAAGGAGTTCATAATCTTCTCCTCCACTTAAAGCCGAGGTGATTGGATCTATCCCGAAATCTATAGATTTTTTCTCAGCATCTGGATGAATTGGAACGCCACTTTCTTCTAGAATTACCCCCACATTAGATTGTTTACACAAGTGGAATATTTCTGAAGCTAATCCATCTGAAATATCTATCATAGCCGTAGGAACTAATTCTGCTTTATGGAATAGCTCAATCATATCAAACCGAGCCTCTGGTTTGAGTTGACGACTAATCAAATATTGTTGATCTTCCAGATCAGGTTGCAAGCCCCCTTTTATGGATTGGAAAATTTGTTTTTCCCGCTCTAAAATCTGTAGACCTAGATAAGCAGCACCAAGATTACCACTTACACAAAGTAAGTCTCCTTTTTTTGCTGTACTTCGATAGGTGATTTTATCTTTATCCACTCGTCCAATTGCGGTAACACTAATGAATAATCCTCTTGGAGAAGAGGTGGTATCCCCGCCAATTAAATCTACTTTATAATTGTTACATGCCGTACGGATGCCCTTGTAAAGTTCTTCTAATGCTTCTACTGAAAACCTATTGGAAATAGCAATGGACACGGTAACCTGTTCTGGAAATCCGTTCATAGCATAGATGTCGGATAGATTGACGGTAATAGCTTTATATCCTAAATGTTTTAAGGGCGTATAAGCTAGATCAAAATGAATGCCCTCCACTAGGCAATCTGTAGAAATAAGTCTATAGTCTGCTCCATTATCTAGCACAGCTGCATCGTCACCAATACCCTTGATGGTATTATCATGATGGATACGAACAGACTCGGTCAGATGGTCTATGAGACCAAATTCTCCTAATTCATTTACGTCTGTTCTTTTAGAATTATCTTCTGCCATATGTTGCTATTGAATAAAGGTTTGAATCGCATTCCAGAGATTATTCTCAGGAAGTGGTGCTTTTACTAGTATTTTTTCTCCGCTAACAGGGTGTGTGACTTCCATTTCATAGGCATGTAAAAAGATCGAACGATCCCTTTCTCCTCGTTTAAAGCCGTATTTTACATCGCCTTTGATTGGAAGACCAATATGCGCTAGTTGAGCTCTAATTTGATGCGTTCTTCCGGTTATTGGATTGATTTTTAGAACCTGATATTTATCGGTATTGCCTAAAACGGAAAACTGTAATTCAGATAATTTAGTATCCACTTCTTCTTGGTCAAAAACTAAAGTCTTGTTCGATCTTTTTAAGTGTTTAAGCCAGTTTTTTAGTGTTTGAGGGGTTTTAATTGCTTTCTTTTCAACTAGTGCTAGGTAACTCTTTTTGACTTGCCTTTGCTTAAACTGTTCACTTAAAACACTAAGTGCTTTAGGTGTTTTAGCAAAAACAACAATCCCGCTTGTTGGACGATCTAGTCGGTGTGGAGCTTGAACATTAGACTTACAATAGATGGACGCTAAGTCTTGAAGACTTTTAGAGTCCGATTGATCACTTTGCACACTCAAGCCAGCAGGTTTGTTGAGTATCAACAATTGATTGTCTTTATAAAGAATTAATTCACTAATCTTTTGCATGCTAATCAATTTCTTCAAAATCAATGTCTTCTGTAGGAAGCACATCAGTTAGTTTTTGCTTTTGTTTCTGCTTATTTCGTCTTGGTTCCTGCTTTTGCTTGGGTTCAACAGGCTTTCTGGCCGGTTTAATGAAGAATTGATAAATAACCATAAAAACTAAGGCCCAAAATAATATCTTCATCTTTTTTAAAGCAAAGTTAGTATTTCACTTGGATAATTGGCAATCAAAGTAAGTACAGGAGTTTTAATTTATTACATTTGTGAAACAGGCAAAGGCAAATTGCGTTTTTGTTTTACTGATATTTAGTTAAAAAATACCGGATATAAAATGAACTTCAAAAAGGTTTCAAATCTAACGGGTTGGCTTGTATTTGCTATATCATTTATAGTTTATTATTTCTCTGTTGAACGCACAGGTAGTTTATGGGATTGTGGTGAATTTATTGCGGGTGCTTATAAGCTAGAGGTTGTGCACCCTCCAGGTGCGCCCTTATTCATTTTAGTAGGAAGGATGTTTACCATCATCGCTCAGGTACTTTCAGATAATCCTGCTGATATTGCATTTGCAGTTAACTTGATGTCAGGTGTTTGTTCAGCCTTTGTTGCGGCCTTTGTTGCCTGGGTAACTATCATGTTGTCCAAACTGGCATTAGTAGGCAGAAATGAAGAGCCAGAACAAGGTCAGGCTATTGCACTTTTAGGTTCTGGCTTAGTGGCAGGCCTTGCAGCTGCATTTAGTACATCTATTTGGTTCTCTGCAGTAGAGGGCGAAGTATATGCTATGTCTACATTTTTTACCGCCATGACTCTTTGGGCTTTAATTAAATGGTATTATTTGCCAGTAGAAGATTCATACGCCAATAGATGGTTGATCTTTTCGATTTTTTCAGCTGGTCTATCTATTGGTGTGCACCTTTTAAGTTTATTAACCTTCCCTGCCCTAGCTGTTTTTGTATATCTAAAAGGTAGAGAAAAGGTAACTATTAAAGGTATTCTTATCGCTGCTGGTCTAGGGACCTTGGCGATTGGCTTGATTCAAAAATTAATCATTGTTGGTATTCCATCTTTGTGGTTGAAATTTGAATTGTTCACGGTTAATTCGCTTGGTTTGGGTGTGCATACAGGTATCATACCAGTGATTCTTATCATTGCTGGTTTGTCCTACTATGGTATTAAAAGAGCTAAAGCAAAGAATAATTTAATCCTAGAGTCTATTGTTGTAAGTGCAATGCTTATTGTGATAGCATACTCAACGGTTGGTGTGGTCGTAGTTCGTGCCAACGCAAATACGCCGATTAACATGAATGCCCCTTCTGATGTGACAAGGTTACTGCCTTATCTAAACAGGGAGCAATATGGAGAGCGTCCTCTGATTTACGGACCTTCCTATAAGGCAAGTCCAATTGATTTAGAAAAAGAAGATAGATATGGTTTAGTAGATGGACAATATGAGGTTGTTGATCAAAAAACCAGCTATGTATATAAAAAAGAAGATAAAGGCTTATTCCCACGAATGAGTGATACTCAAGCTACTCGGAAATCGCTCTACAAGCAATGGAGGGGATATGCGACCAATGAAGTAGATGGAAAACCATCGCTAGGAGAAAATATTAAGTTCTTCTTTAGGTATCAGATTGGTTGGATGTATTGGAGGTATTTCATGTGGAATTTCTCCGGAAGACAATCTGGTGAACAGGGATATTATGATTGGGATGAGAGTAACGGTAATTGGTACTCTGGTATTACACCAATTGATGAAATGCGTTTGCACCCAGAAGATAATAGGCCAGATCGAATGAAGAATGATCCTTCCAGGAATTCTTATTTCATGCTTCCTTTTATATTTGGATTGATTGGTATTTTCTTCCATTTCAAGAAAAAACCAAATGAGGCTTTAGGCCTTTTAGGTTTATTCTTGATTACAGGGATTGGAATTATCATTTACTCGAACCAGCCACCTTCTGAACCTAGGGAAAGAGATTATGTATTAGTAGGGTCTTTCTTTACCTTCTGTATCTGGATTGGTATGGCGGTACCGGCAATTTTTGACTATGTCAGCCGAAAAGTAAACATTGCAAAAGTTGGAGCAGCTGCCATGGCAGCAGGTTTAGTACTGATAGCACCTCTTGTTATGGGCTTCCAAAACTTTGACGACCATTCTAGAATGGAGCAATATGGCTCTAGAGATTATGCCGTTAATTTCTTAGAGTCCTGTGAGCCTAATGCCATAATTTTTACCTACGGGGATAACGATACCTATCCATTGTGGTATGCTCAAGAAGTGGAGGGTATTCGAACTGATGTGCGAGTAGTTAACTTAAGTTTGATTGCTGTGGATTGGTATATTGACCAGCTTCGCAGAAAAGTTAATGACTCCGAACCAATCAAGTTCACTATTCCACAAGAGAAGTATAGAGGTCAAAACAGAAATGCCACACCATACTATAATCCAAATAATCAAGATACACCTCGTTCATTGAACGATATGTTGCGTACGCAGTTTGGTGAGGACCTGTTCAAGAATAATCCACAAGCATCTTATGCTACTTTCTTTAATACTAAGAAAATGTTCATAGATGTAGATTTAAATCAAGCACAAGCTAATGGATTGATTTTGCCTGGTGATACTATGGTGACTAACAGAATTCCTATTAGTATTCCAGAGGATAAGCAATTCCTGATTAAGGATGAATTAGCCATTTTAGATTTGATTGCCTCTAATATCAATGATCGACCTATTTATTTCGCGGTTACTTGTCGTCCAGAAAAAATGTTTGGACTGAATCGATTTACGCGTATGGAAGGATTAGGTCTTCGCATTGTGCCAGTTATGAATGGTAGAGAGGAAACTGCTATGTATGGAGAAATGTATGGAGCAGGAAAGATATATACTGATCGAGTGTATGATAATGTCATGAATAAATTCCGCTGGGGTAATTTTGACAAAGCAGACACTTATGTGAATACATCTTATGGGCCAAGTGTTCAATCATTGCACTTTATCATGCTTCGTGGAATTACCAACTTAGTTAATGAAGGTAAAAATGATAAGGCTGTTCAAATGGCATTGAAATATTTTGAAGTATTCCCTCAGATGAATTTCGAATATAATTATTATCAAGCTTCTATTGCAGAGCAGATGTTGCGAGCGGGGGAATATGAGTTAGCTAAACCCTATATAGAGGCTATAGCTAATGAAACCTATGAAAAATTAGAGTTCTTCAATTCGAATGGCATTACGGATGCCGCTCAGATTAATGCACAGGTAGATAATATAATCCGTTCGGGTCAACCTTTACCTCCTGG
>CAXQNQ010000098.1:0-21681 GCA_964225135.1 Mesoflavibacter profundi | reverse complement strand
GTTTTGAAAGGCGATTTTTAATACCTACTAATGCGTTTTTTGTTAGCCTTATTCTAAGTTACTAAGCATTTTCAATAAAGCTTTATCCCATTGTGGAATATCTGATCCAGTGACTGATTTATATTTTGCCTTATCCATTGCACTGAAGGGAGGTCTTTCAGCCGGTCTTGGAAAAACATCTGTAGATACAGGGTGTATCTGGCATTTGATTCCTTTGTATTCCATGATTTTTTTAGCAAAATCGTACCAAGAACATATGCCTTCATTACTGAAATTATATACCCCAGTTGCTTTAAGCTGAATAAGATTGAAAATGGCGTGTATAAGATCTTGTGTCCATGTAGGCGAACCGATTTGGTCATCTACCACATTCAAGGCATCTCTTTCTAAACCCAATTTATACATGGTTTTTACAAAATTAGAACCAAAGGCGGAGTATAGCCAAGACGTTCTTATGATGGTGTATGCAGCATTTGATTGCTGAATGGCTTGCTCTCCGGAAAGTTTTGAAGCTCCATATTGATTTAAGGGCGACCCAGCCTGCTCTTCTTGATATGGATTTGGTCCTTTACCTGGATACACATAGTCTGTTGAAATATGCACTAGGTGTGTATTAAATGTAGCGCAGTGTTGACCTAAATAGGCACATGCCGTACTATTAATTAAAAAGGCTTCCTCTTTGTTTTCTTCGGCTAGATCTACTTGAGTATAAGCAGCAAAGTTGAAAAAAAAGTCAGGCTTGTATTTTTCAAATACGGATTGAATGTTAGATGATGAAGTGATATCCAACTCCGCTTGTGATAAATAAATTATTTCATAACTAGATGCATAGACTTCCTGTATGGCCTTCATGGATTGGCCTAGTTGGCCATCAGCTCCACTAACTAATATTCGTGGCAGCCTCATCATAAAGCAGGTTTATGATTTCCAAATGTTGGTAGTACTTGATCTTTCTCAGAAAGTATTATATCCTGTTCCGGTAGATGCCAATCAATATTTAATGTGGGATCGCTGTAGAGGATGCCTCCTTCTGCTGTTTTGTTATAGAAATTATCACATTTATAAAAGAAGGTGGCAGTAGGGGAAAGTACAGCGTAACCATGCGCAAAACCTCTAGGTACAAGTAGTTGTTTTTGGTTAGATTCGCTTAGTTTGATGCTGTATGATTCTCCATAAGTCTTAGAATCAGGTCTTAGATCAACTACTATATCTAATACTTCTCCTTCAAGTACTCGAACCAGTTTAGCTTGAGCGTATGCTCCAGCTTGGTAGTGTAAGCCTCTTAGAACGCCGTAAGTTGAGCGTGCTTGATTATCTTGGACAAAATCTAGTTGAAGGCCTGCAGCTTGAAAGGTATTGCTATTATAGCTTTCAAAAAAATAGCCTCTTTCGTCTTCCCAAACTTGTGGTTCAAAAACCAAAAGTCCTTCGATTGCTGTTTTCAAAAAAGGCATACTTCTATTTTTTCCTGAAATGAATAGTGATCGGAACCCCTGAGAAGTCGTAATTTTCTCTCAACTGATTCTCTAAATAATTCTTATAGCTTTCGCGCAGGTGCTTTGGATTGTTACAGAAAAAGGCAAATGCTGGATAGTGAATAGGTAATTGAGTAACATACTTGATCTTTACATAAGATCCACGATATGTTGGTGGTGGTACCTTTTCAATTTTTTCTTGCATCAATTCATTTAAGTCTGATGTTCGAATTTTTCTTGTTCTATTTTCAAATACGCGCACACCTTCTTCTATTGCTCGGAAGATTCGCTGTTTTTCTTTGACGGATATAAATACAATTGGAATATCATTGAAAGGTGCAATCTTTTCTCTGATTTCCTTTTCCATATCTCTGGCTGTATTGGTTTCTTTTTCAACTAAGTCCCACTTGTTGACTAGGATAACCATTCCTTTATTCCTTTGTTGGGCTAAGCGGAAGATTTTCATGTCTTGTGCTTCAATCCCTGTTTGCGCATCGATTAAAAGAAAGCATACATCAGATTCTTCAATAGATTTGATGGCTCTCATCACAGAGTAAAACTCTAGGTTCTCATGGACTTTTGCCTTTTTTCTCATCCCAGCAGTATCTATAAGCATAAATTCTTTATCGAATTTTTTATAGACACTATGAATCGAATCTCTCGTAGTTCCTGCTATATCTGTTACTATATTTCGTTCATCTCCAAGCAGTGCATTGGTGAAAGAGGATTTCCCTACATTGGGTTGACCCACGATAGCGAATTTAGGGATATCAATAACTTCTTCCTCTTCATCCTCCAATTGCTCTGCTACCGCATCCAGTAATTCTCCACTTCCACTTCCTGTGATGGAGGAAAGGAAAAAGGTATTTTCAAAACCCAAAGACCAGAATTCGTTAGCTTCCAGCAGTCTTGCATTATTATCGACTTTGTTAACTGCCAGGTAAACTGGTTTCTTAGTTTTACGCAGTAATTTGGCTACTTCTTCATCTAGGTCGGTTATTCCAGTAGTACAATCCACCATGAATACGATAATAGAAGCTTCGTCAATAGCTATTTGTACCTGGGAGCGAATAGCTTTTTCGAATATATCATCTGAGTTGGTTACGAAACCACCAGTATCTACGACAGTGAAAGTCTTCCCATTCCAATAGGATGTTCCATATTGTCTATCACGAGTTACTCCACTAAAATCATCAATAATGGCTTGCCTCTGACCGATCAACCTATTAAAAAGGGTTGATTTTCCCACATTTGGCCTTCCTACCACCGCAACCAGGTTACCCATAATTTTCTATTGTTAATTGAAGTGCAAAGAAACACATTCCCTGCATAAAATTTGAACGATATAAAAGATAAACAAAAAATATCAGCGTCACTTAATCCTGATAACCAAAGTTTTTGAGTAATTGATCATCATCTCTCCAACCATCCTTGATCTTAACATGCATTTCTAAGAATACTTTAGTTTGGATAAAAGCTTCAATGGACTTTCTAGCCTCGGTTCCTAATTTTTTAATCTTACTCCCTTTGTGTCCAATGATGATTGGTTTTTGAGACTTTCTATCCACATAGATTAATGCTGAAATTCTGGTAAGATCTTCGCCAGCTTTGGTTTTAGTTTCTTTGAAAGATTCAATGCCTATTTCAACAGAATATGGAATTTCTTGCTTGTATTGTTCTAGAATTTTCTCTCGAATGATTTCAGACACAAAGAAGCGTTCTGGTCTATCTGTGAGTTGGTCTTTAGGATAATATGCTGGCCCTTCTGGTAGCAGATCGGTTATTTTATCGAGTAGCTGTGTTGTATTTTCTTTATTTAAAGCAGAAATCGGGAGTACCAGATGGGTATCCATCCTCTGTTTCCAGTAATCGATTTTCTTTTCTAATTCTTCTGGTGATAGCAAATCCATTTTGTTAAGGACAATGATTTTTGGTATTTGCTGTTTTTGAATGACTTGTATGAAGGCATCATCTTCCTCATAGGTATCCTTTAAGTCAATTACTAGTAAAATCAGATCGGCATCGTCGAATGAACTGTATATGAACTTGTTCATCTTCTTTTGCATCGCATAATTGGGGTCTTTGATATGGCCAGGAGTGTCAGAGAAAATAAATTGAAAATCATCTCCACTAACAATACCAATGATGCGATGCCGCGTAGTTTGTGGTTTGGAGGTAATAATCGACATTCGTTCTCCAACAAGGGTATTCATCAGTGTAGATTTCCCAGCATTGGGTCTTCCAAGAATATTTACAAATCCTGATTTGTGCATACTATATTTTTAATCAATCCATTTGGGTAAGTTGTCCAACAAGGATTGTAAGTGTTCTACAAAGTTTTGAGGTTTGAATTTTCTCCAGCTGACCATGTGGGTATCTGGAAGGACGTAACAATGATTGTCTATACTGGTATCTCTCATTTCTTCAAAGACATGTGGTCTAACATTAAGCAAGCAGATCCAACCCAACTCTTCGCCAACTTCCTGTGCCCATTCCTCATAATAGCAATCGTCTGAAGCGTGGAAGTTAAGGACATTTTCACATACCACCACAAATTTAGTAATTCCTTCATTAATGAGTAGATCGGCTATTTCCCTTTTGAGAAACATGATATCATTTCCTATGGCATCATTCCATTCTCCGATAAGTTCTATGATGGCGAAACCCTGATCGTAATCTGTGAATAGAATTTTGAGGTAGAGGGTTTCAGAGCCAAAGAAATCCCATTGCGGATGAATATAATAGTTGTATATTTTCTGCGAGAATTGAAATTCACTATACTCCTTATTAAAGAAAGGGGACTTAGGGTCTTTTTCGACTTTATAATGATCCCTCCATTGGAAGTATGGCTCTATATCGTGCATTTTTTTTCTGTAAAAATAATGGATATTTTGCGTAGATGTTAGTTGAATGTATTGGATAAAGTCATGGTTAAGCAAATTATTATAACAGGACCGGAATCTTCAGGTAAAACCACCTTAGTTAATTGGTTGCATAATCAATTTAGCCTGTACCTCGTAGAGGAATATGCGCGAATCTATTTAGGTGCTCATACTGCTACATATACTTTTGAAGATTTGAAACACATTGCTGCTCATCAATTGGCTAGAATGAAAGCTGGTACTAATCAAGATTTGATGGTCCTTTCTGATACAGGTCCTTTGGTGCTGAAAATTTGGGCTGAGGAAAAATTTGGTAAGCAGATACCAGCTGTTGAGCATTATTTGGCTTCCGATAGAGCTAGCTTTTACTTGTTGTGTGCACCAGATATGCCTTGGGAGCTGGATCCTTTAAGAGAACATCCTACAGACCGGCAAAGACTCTTCGATTTATATGAACAATATCTAAAAGCTAGCTCATTACCCTATGTCGTACTAAAGGGTAATATGGAGAATCGTCAACAACAGGTCAAGGATTTAAAATTACCCTTAATTGAGCGCCAAAGCTAAAAAAAACACTTACATTTGTTTTACTCATTTGGGGTGCCTATGGAGCATAGGCTGAGATTATACCCATAGAACCTGCCCAGGTAATGCTGGGAAGGGAAATGCCCGTCTAGTGCGTGCAGGGTCTATTGCAGCAAACGTTTTCTGAGCCCCTCAGAAAGCATAAAACTTATTTTATGAGGACACTTTATTTATTCTTTTTTGTATTGATTTGCGCTACTTTTTCTGTGCAAGCGCAAAATGATATCATTGGACAGATTATTGGAAAGGATGGGGAGCCAGTTATTGGTGCAACAGTTTACGTTGCTGAACTTGGTATTGGTACAGCATCCGTTGAAAATGGGAAGTATAATTTATCCGGATTTGGCGTCGGTGTGGAGTATCAGGTGCGCTTTTCTTATGTAGGTTATAAGCCTGTATATAAAACGGTCAAATTTGCGCGCCCCAAAAGTAGAGTAATGATCAATGTGCAATTCACTGAAGATACTTATTTACTTAAGGATGTATTGGTATATGCGACTCGGATTCAGGATGGTGGACCTTTTGCTTATGCTGACTTAAATAAAGCTGAGATTGAGGAAAATAATCTTGGAGTGGATGTACCATACCTATTGGAATGGACGCCATCTGCTGTTGTTACCTCAGATGCAGGAACAGGAATTGGGTATACAGGGATCAGAATTCGTGGATCTGCACCTACAGCAACTAATGTTACCATCAATGGTATTCCGTTGAATGATGCGGAGTCTCACGGTGTATTTTGGGTCGATCTACCTGATTTTGCGAGTTCTGTTCAGGATATTCAGATTCAGCGCGGGGTCGGAACCTCTACAAATGGAGCAGGGGCTTTTGGTGCTTCTATTAATTTGAATACGAATAATTTAGAGGAGGATGCCTTTGTGCGTTTGGGAACTACTATTGGTTCGTTTAATACCTTGAAGAAAAATGTTCAAGCGAGTAGTGGTTTACTTGGAGGCAAATTTATTCTAGAAGGTAGGTTGTCTGCTATTGATTCAGATGGATATATCGATCGAGCTTCATCAGATTTAGATTCTTGGTTTGCATCAGCGGCTTATGTTGGGAAGAAATCCCTATTAAGATTGAATGCTTTTTCAGGACATGAAATCACCTATCAAGCATGGAATGGAACAGATCCTTCCATTGTAGGCGTGGATTCTACCAGGACTTTTAATAGCGCTGGTACGGAGAAGCCAGGTGAACCATATGATAATGAAGTGGACGATTATAGACAAGACCACTATCAGCTTTTATATAATTATAAGGTGAATAGAAACTTGGACTTGAATGTAGCAGGGCATTATACGCGTGGATTAGGATTTTATGAGAACTACAAAGAAGGTCGTGAGGTGCTATTGGGTGACTCTATTGAATATCGGGATGCCGTGCGCCGTAAGTGGTTGGATAATCATTTCTATGGGGCTACTTATTCTTTGAATTATAGATCTACAGATACAAAATTTAATCTGACCTTTGGAGGTGGCTATAACGAATATCTTGGTAGACACTTTGGGGAGTATATTTGGATTCAAGGAGCACCTATTTTGGATGAAAATTATAGTCTTTATGATAATGATTCTGAAAAGAGTGACTTCAATACTTATTTGAAAAGTAATTATCAATTGACCGATAAGTTGTCTGTATTAGGTGAGGGTCAGGTTAGGGTGTTGAATTATACTTTTGTGGGCGTTGATGAGCAAGGTGTAGAGCGTATAGGCGAAGCTGCTTTGACCTTTTTTAATCCGAAGTTTGGTTTAAGTTATCAATTGACTGATGAGCAACAGCTTTATGCTTCGTTTGCTATTGCGAATCGAGAACCCAACAGAGATGATTATGTAGATAATCCTCAATCGGAAGTACCAACACATGAAACTTTGAGAGATTATGAGTTAGGTTATCGTTGGTCCGGGCAGCAAGTTGTGGTGAATGCAAATGCTTACTTCATGGATTATGATAATCAATTAGTATCTACAGGAGCTTTGAATTCTGTAGGCGCATATATTCGGACCAATATTGAGGATTCTTATCGTGCGGGCATTGAATTAGATATTCAAGGAAGTTTTGCTGATCGCTTGATTGAATTAGGAGCTAATACAACATTAAGTCAGAACAGAATTGGTGCATACACTGCCTTTTTGGATGTATTTAATGCGGATTTTGATTGGCAGGGTACAGAAGAGGTGGCTATTAATGATCAGCCATTGGCATTTTCTCCAGCTGTTACTGGAGCTGCTCAAATTGGTGTGAATGTTTGGAAAAAGCAGAAAGAGCAACAGTTAAATATTACTTTGCTAAGTAAATATGTAGGCAAGCAACACATTGACAATACAGGGAATGAGCTAGCTACATTACCTGCTTATAATTTTACGAATTTGAGGGCTATGCTTTCGGGTCAGTTTAAGGCTGGGCCTGAGTGGAATATGAATTTAACCTTACGGAATATATTCAATCAAAAATATGCTTCCAATGCTTGGGCATATGGCTATATTGATGAATCTTCCGGGGACGTAAGTTATTTGTTAGGCCTTTATCCACAGGCAGGTACGAATTATTTACTAGGTTTTCAATTAACATTTTAAAAAAAAGGTCCTGATGCTTAAATCGGGACCTTTTTTAGTTAAAAGTTATAGTTCAATCCGAATCTAAAGCTGATCGGGATTCGATTAGAGTTAGGATCTTCCAATACATTGTACAGCACAGTAACTTCAGTATTGAAGATAGTACCTGTTGTTGTATATCCAAGTCCTACATATGCATTGCTTCTGCGCTCTACTTCAATTAATACATCATCTGTGATGGGATCGATCGCAAGAATAGCACCGGAGAAGGTATCAAGGGTGTAATAGAATTTATTTTGTTGATTCTCGTATTCTACATGAGCAAAAATAGCTGGAATGATTTTATATCGTCCGAATAGGGCATAGGAGGTTGACATCAAATTTGCTCGGTAGTTATCTACCGTGAATCCAAAGTCAGGACTACCAATACCTCTAATATGGGTATAGTTCAAGGCAATTCTTGGGCCTACAGATAGTTTATCCGAAATTTTATAACCCACCATAGGCGTTAAGCCAAATACAAACTGATTGATATTGGCATTGCCGCTAAATCCAGGTTGGATCATACCACCAAACCATAATTTACTCATCAGGTCTCCATCGTTTTCAAATGCTTTATCAACGGATGATTTAGAGCTTTTACGTGGTTTACCTCTTTGTGCATAGGTATCTGTTGAAAAAAAACATAGCACGAAGAAGCTTAGGAGTACAATAATATGTTTAGTTCTCATAGAAAAATTTTTATAGTGCCAATCTAATAAAAAGCGATGACCATAATATCTTTTTTATTCGATTGAAATGAATTAGGATAAAAAATTAATTATATTCAATATTATTAAAATATGTTTTTTGTATTTTTATAAATAACAGCTCTCCAATATACTTAGGGATAATTCCAAATTAATAGTTCATTATAAATAAGGTTATCGATTCTCATGGGAAAGAACGACTTTAATACCTCTGTTTTTATTGAAACGGAGGTTTTTTAATTAAACTTTAAGATTTCTATGTTGTCTGATTTTTATCATATGGTTCTAAATTCTTTAAATTTAGTTTGTAGTTGTGTAATTTTATTAAGTTCCATTGATATGGAAAAACTCCAAAATCACCATTTGAGCAACACCCAATCTATAGACCGTAATTTCTGTATCGTTTAAACTAATCCGAATGTTAAACCGGTTATTCGTATTCTTAATTATTGCATTTTTCTCTAATAGCCTCATAGCTCAAAAAAGTGAAGTTAATTTATTAGGGGATCCGAGCTATGAAATACTTGGAGACCAGTTTGAAGCTTTTACTGTTTTTGAGTTTGATACTCGAGCAATTCTTAATCAAAGAAAGGATGGACAACTAGGATTCCTAACTTCTTTTAGTATTGGTAGTACCTATGATTGGGAATTGGTATTAGAACCCAATCAGATCAAGGCGGATAATTACAGATTGACTATTGCTAATGAAATGGGAACCTTCCAGGGATTTTCTTCTCCTGATATTCATACGTTTGGGGGTCTTGTGGTCGGAACGGATTATGATGTTAGACTTACCATCATGGAAGATTTTCTTTATGGATATATAGAAACAGGTGATGATGCTATTTTCATAGAGCCATTGCGCTATTTTATTGATGGGGTGGCTCAAAACCTTTTTGTAGCCTATCCGGCTAGTGCCGTAAAGGAACATGCTCCTAAATCATGTGCAGTAAATGAGATGCATAAGCGAGGGAAGCATTTACAAAATCATAAGGAGCAAAATGCTCAACGAATGGTAGGGAATTGTTATGAGTTAGAGATTGCATATGCCAATGACCTTTTGATGTTCAATGCTTATGGTTCTGTTGCTGGAGTTGAGGCCCATAATACTGCGGTTTTAAATAATGTGCAGGGTAATTATGATGATGAGTTTAGTGATGAGATACAATTCTTGATAGTAGAGATTTTTGTACCTACGACAGCTGCTCAAGATCCTTTTACCTCTTCTACCAATCCAAATACCTTATTGGATGATTTTACTAGTTGGGGTCCTTCGGGGTTTTCTGCAACACATGATATAGGTGCTTTATGGACGAATCGAAATCTTGATGGAGGGACTATTGGACTTGCTTGGGTTGGGACAGTGTGTAGTGGCTTTAGATATCATATTATGGAGGATTTTAGTTCGAGTGCAGCTTTCTTGCGAGTGCTGCATGCCCATGAAATGGGACATAATTTCAGTTTTTCTCATGATGGTTCTGGGGGTTTTATCATGTCGCCTACTGTGAATTCTTCAACAATCTGGTCTACACAATCACAAAATCAATTTGATTCCTACATAACTACAATTGATCCACCAAATGGTTGTTTAGTTGTTTGTCCACCACCTGTTCCACCGGTGGCTTTATTCTCTCCAGATAATAATGTTGTGTGTCAAGGGTCTTTTGTGACCTTCTTTGACCAATCGCAAAACTCTCCTACTTCATGGTCTTGGAATATGCCAGGTGCAACGCCAAGTACCAGTACAGAAAAGAGTCCTACCGTACAATACAATAGTTTAGGTTCATATAATGTAACGCTTACGGTTACTAATGCTAATGGATCTAATTCTATTACCTTAACTGGAGTTGTAAATGTCGTTCCAGCTGGTGGTACAGATGTCTTTTTCTATGAAGGATTTGAATCTGGAGCAGGTCAATTTACTGTGGAAAACCCTGATAATAGTACGACTTGGTCTAATACTTCAGTAGATGGCACTCGGGAGGGTACAAAGGCCATGTTTGTAGATAATTATGACTACAATGCAGCTGGACAAGAGGATGCTTTGGTATCACCTGTTTTGGATTTTACGGGTCGATCTAATACCGAGTTAATTGTTGAATATGCCTATAAGCGTTATGACAATCAGTATAAAGATTCATTAAAGGTGCTTATCTCTACAAACGGAGGGAGTACTTACACTACAATCTTTGCTGATACTGAAAATGGAAGTGGAAACTTTGCTACTGGACCTCAAAGTACAACTGAATTTTTCCCAAGTGCTAATACGGATTGGTGTTTTGCAACGACTTATGGCCCTGGATGTTTGACCGTAGATTTATCAGCCTATGACGGACTATCCAATATAAAAGTTAAAATTGTCAATAAGACCGGATATGGTAATAATATGTTTGTAGACAACATTCGCTTTTCAAGCTCCTGTGTTGTCATAAATCCTCCCGTTGCGGCATTTACTGCAATACCATCATCGGGATGTGCTCCTCTTACCGTGAATTTTTTGGACCAATCCACTAACAGTCCAACATCATGGGCGTGGAATTTCCCAGGAGGAACACCAGCTACTTCAACTCAACAAAATCCAACGGTGCTCTATAGTACACCAGGAACCTATTCGGTAACCTTAACCGCAATAAATCCTGCTGGATCTGATGTAACCACTATAAATAACATAATCACAGTAGAAGATGCACCTGATGCATCATTCACCGCAGTCAATAACAATGGAACAGTTGACTTTACAAACACTTCAACAGGTTCAATTACGACTTATGATTGGGATTTTGGCGATGGAAATGGATCTGCTTTAGAAAATCCAAGTCATACCTATGCCAATGACGGAACGTACACCGTGGTATTGGTAGTAACTGGCCCATGTGGAGTGGACGCTATCCAACAAACCATTTTTGTGGAGAGCTTACCAGTGGCAGGCTTTTCGGCTCTAGAAACTGAAATTTGTGCGGGTGATACGGTTTCTTTCGTAGATGAGTCTACCAATAATGTAATTGCATGGGATTGGTCCTTCCCAGGAGGAACTCCAACTACTTCTGATGTAGCCAATCCTCAAATCGTGTATAATACACCAGGTGTTTATTCAGTGACTCTAACTGTTAGTAGTACATTGGGTGATGATACTTTTACTCAAACTGATTATATCACTGTTTCCGCATTGCCAGTAGCAAACTTTACTTCCGTTACCAATATAAATACGGTTGATTTTACCAATACCTCGACGGATGCAGATACTTATGCTTGGGATTTTGGAGATGGAAACTTTAGTTCTGATAGTGATCCAAGCCATACTTATGCAGCTGATGGGACTTACACTGTAGAGCTCATTGCTTCGAATGCTTGTGCCTCAGATACCATTACGCAAGAGATAGTGCTTAGCTCATTGCCTACAGCTGGGATCGGTTCAGATATTACTGCAGGTTGTTTGCCAGTTACTGTGAACTTTGAAGATTTATCTAGTGGAAATACAACCAGTTGGGCTTGGACATTTGAAGGAGGTACACCGAATACATCTACTAGTCCCAACCCAGTAGTAGATTATGATCAGGTGGGTACTTATGATGTAACTTTAATCGCTACCAATGCCAACGGATCAGATACCTTACTTCTAGAAGATTATATTGAAGTGTTGGACATACCTAACGCTGATTTTTCAAGTGCAATTAACGGACAGGTGGTTTCGTTGACCAATCTATCCACTAATGCAGATAGTTACCTTTGGACCTTTGGAGACGGAGGGACTGATACGAGTGATTCACCAACATATGATTATGGCGCTGATGGGACTTATTCCTTAACATTGGTTGCATCCAATCTTTGTGGTTCGGATACACTTACGGAATTGATTACCATAGCTACCTTGCCAACTGCTGGAATTTTAGCTGATAATCAAGGTGGTTGTTTGCCTGTGACCATTCAATTTGAAGAGGATGCTTCTCCAAATACACAAACATGGAGTTGGACTTTTGAGGGTGGAACACCAGCTACTTCAGACGTCCAAGATCCAATAGTGACTTATGATCAAGCGGGTATATTTGATGTTCAGTTGATTGTAAGTAATGGAGTCGGAAGTGATACCTTAGTTTTAGCAGATTATGTAGAGATTTTGCCTTTACCTGTGCCAGATTTTACAGCAGCTAATAGTGGATTGGATGTCACTTTTACGAATAATTCTCAAGATGCCACATCTTATTTCTGGGAATTTGGGGATGCGCAAAATAGTACTGCAACGGATCCAGTCCATACTTATGGATCAACAGGAACCTATGATGTTAGTTTGTACGCAATAAATAGCTGTGATACGGTTATTTTGACTGAGACTATAGTTGTTAGTTTGGGCCCTCCAGCAGTTATTAATGCAGATGTAGTGAATGGATGTGCCGACTTGACCGTACAGTTTGATGATGGTGGAGTGCCAGATGTTGATGCTTGGTCCTGGACATTTGAAGGTGGAAATCCGGCTACATCAAGTGTACAGAATCCAATAGTGGTGTACGAAACTCCAGGAATATACGATGTCACTTTAACAGTAAGTAATGCCAATGGATCGACAACGCTTTTATTGGAAGACTATATTGAAGTGTTTAGCGAACCCCTAGCAGATTTCAGTTTTGTTACTGCAAATGATCAGGTAGATTTCACCAATCTCTCTTTGGCATCAGATAGCCAAGTTTGGGATTTTGGTGATGGAAATGATAGTACAGAAGAAAATCCTACGCATACTTATTCAGCGGATGGCACCTATGCTGTTATGCTGATTGCATCGGGCATTTGTGGTTCAGATACTCTAATACAAGATGTATTAATCGTAACGCCGCCAACTGCAGGGTTTGAGGTGGATACGAACACCGTTTGTATAGATGGTGTTGTTCAATACACCAGTACTTCTTCGTCGAATACCACTACTTATAACTGGACATTTGAAGGTGGTACTCCTTCTAGTTCCTCTGAACAAAATCCGCTAGTTACTTACTCTGCGAGTGGATTATATGATGTGGAGTTAATTGTTTCAAATACAGCAGGATCTGATACAATTAATTTTCAAGAGTTTATCACTGTTCAACCAGATGCTTCGGCAGATTTTACTGCCAATGTGAATTTAGGTGCTGTTGATTTTACTAATCAATCTGTTGATGCGGATAATTACAGTTGGTTCTTTGGAGATGGCGGAACAAGTAATGAAGTGGATCCAACTCATGTATATAATGAAGATGGAACCTATGAGGTTCTACTTATTGCAAGTAATGCTTGTGGATCAGATAGTGTCATTCAACTGATTGATATTTTCCTACCTCCTGTTGCGGGCTTTGATGTAGCTGCTCAAGTTGGTTGCACGCCGTTCGAGGTGCCTTTCAGTAATACATCTAGTGCTAATGCAACAGCATTTGAGTGGATATTTGAGGGAGGAACACCAAGTACTTCAACAGAAGAGAATCCAGTAGTTATTTATGACCAGGCAGGAACATATCCAGTGACACTGATTGTGACTAATACGGTGGGTACGGATACCTTGACGATTGCTGATTATATTACTGTGGCTTTAGGTGGTACTGCTGGTTTTGACTTTGTTGTAAATGGTACAGAGGTCGTTTTCACCAATAACTCGACTAATGCCAATACTTATGAATGGGCATTTGGTGATGGAGCCTTTAGTAGTGAAACTAATCCGACGCACATTTATGATCAGGATGGATTGTATACCGTTGTACTTACTGTTGAAAACGATTGTGAGACTTTGGTTGTGGAACAGCAGATATTAATTTCGGTGGGCGCTCCAATAGCTCTTTTCAGTTATAATCAAGATTCCTATTGTCTACCAGCTACGGTTAGTTTTGTCAATGAGTCTTCTGCGAATAGTGATTCTTATTTGTGGGTATTCCCTGGTGGTAGTCCATCTACTTCAACGGATGAAAACCCGTTTGTAACATATGCTTCGCCAGGATTCTATTCTGTGACCTTGATTGCCAGTAATGGGAATGGTGAAGGCGTTTATGAATTGACTAATGAAATTGAAATTTACGATGTCCCAACTGCGGGATTTGATTATACCGTTTCTGGCTATTCAGTAGTATTTGAGAATACTTCAATAGGTGGGGAGACTTATTTTTGGGATTTTGGTGATGGTGTAGGTACTTCGAATATGGCTTCTCCTAGTTATAACTATGGTGAGGTGGGTAATTATCCCGTAGTACTAACAGTTATGAATCCTTGTGATACCGTGAGTACTTCAGTTGAGGTAGTTATAGATGCTACTTTCCCAACTGCATTTTTCAGTGCTGACCCACTTAGTGGATGTGCTCCAATGCTTGTGTCCTTCCAGGATTTATCTTCTCAAAATGTGGATACGTGGTCTTGGGAATTTGAGGGAGGGGCACCTGCGACATCTAATGAGCAGAATCCAGATGTGCTATATCAAGAGCCTGGTGAATTCAATGTGACGCTAACTGTAAGTAACATTTTAGGGAGTAATACGATTCAGTTTACCAATTACATTAGCGTAGGTAAAGCGCCAGAAGCCAGCTTCAGTTATCAGCCTGGAAGTGTAGGGGGTATACAATTCAATAATTTCTCTGAAAATGCCACCAGTTATGCTTGGGATTTTGGTGACGGGAATAGTAGTAGTGGAACTTCTCCGCTACATATCTATGACGCTTCAGGTATTTATCAAGTAGAATTAGTGGCTTCCAATGAATGTGGATCTGACACCTTCACAACGGAGGTACAATATATTCCTGTTGCTGTAGAAGAGGTCTTATCTGTGGATTATTTTGAGGTATACCCAAATCCTAGTTTAGGAGAATATATCATGAAAGTTCAAATGAGTGATTATTCAACGGAGGCATTATCTATTCGGGTAGTTGACTTAACAGGACGAATGATTTATGACAGTGTATTAGAATTGGAGCAGGGTTATGTGGAGTCGATTGTTGATTTACAGTCTGTTGCATCAGGGGTCTATGTGCTTGAGATTAGTGGGGAAAAGCAGCGGTTGATGAAAAAATTAATAAAATTATAATTTATAATATATTGACTTAAAATTAAGTGTTTCGAGGTAAATCGGAACACTTTTTTTATGCCAATCCAGAAGATGTTTATTCACTTGTGACTTTGGAACAATAATCAAATCTATTACTGGGTTATTTGACAGCACTAATCTTTTTCAAGACACTAAAATTGTCGGGTATTTTATCTATTGAATTGAAACAGGTGTCACAAATGTACCAATTCAAAAGCTTTGAACTATACTGATAGAACAATTCATATACATTAAAGTTAATTACATATAGCCATCCAGATTTTCCTATTCAACCTTAATTATTCTAATTAAATAAATTAGACCTGGAATCCTTGTTCCCTAAAGGTCTCAACTGATTTTCTCCTTATTGCGTATCTACAACGGCTGCTATCGCTTGTTAATGGGATTTTAAAAAAATTACGTTGTTGTATGAGAAAGAATTGGTTGAGTGGACTCATCTTATTGGTCCTATTAGCAGTAGGTAATACCTTGAATGGTCAATCTTGTAGTTGCTTAGATTGTCCGGTATCCATTTTTAATTTACAGACACATACGAGCAGTATTGATGTCCAAGTGGCAGGACCTAATGATTTGGGTAGCTGTGGCTTGAATGAGGTATGTTTCACGATCTTTCATACTTGGGTAGGTGATCTAAGTGTGTCTTTAATATCACCAGCTGGTAAGAAATATCTAGTCATGGCTGATATAGAAAATATGCCTCCAAATGGCTGTGGTAATTCTGCGAATAATATAGATATCTGTGTTACTATTGGAACAGGTAATCCGATCACAAATAATTCGGAATATGTGTGTAATGGTACTGGTCTATATTGTTTAGAAGGAGGGGGATTTACAGTGCCTTGTGGTGGTGTTACGGATCCATTTGATGGGGCTTTAGAGGCGCCAAATTGTGATTTAGCGGATTTTAATGTGCCAGGTGATCCTGCCAATGGTCTTTGGACCCTAGTCGTCAATGATATATGTGATTTGAACATAGGGCAATTAGTAGATTGGTCTTTAAGCTTTGATTGTGGGACTTCATCTTGTTTGGGTTGTGACGCTGACGCTGGGGAGCTTGTAGTTAGTGATATCACAGCTTGTATTGGGGATCCTTTATTAGATCTTTCACTAAGTCCAACATATACTGGTTCCGCTCCTGATCCAATGTTATTTGATTACAGGTATTTGATTGTAGAAGGTGGGGTAATCGTTGATGTTGTGGAGGATCCAGATTTACAGTCTAGTCCAGCTGGTATTTATTCCATTTGTGGTATTTCTTTTGAATCCGGACAGATATCTGCAGTGGAGGCACTGATTGGTTCATTTTATGTGGATATAGGAGCAAATCTAGGTATTTGTTTTGCTTTGACAGATGCTTGTTTAGGTGTGGAAATTGGAGAGCCAATTCCAAGTTATACCGAGAGCATATATCTATGTCACGGCAATTGTTACACGGCTTTAGATGGTATAGATTATTGTTCAACTGGCACTTATTCCATTACCTATACTTCAACAGGTGGATGTACCTCTTCTATGACACTAGATTTGACTATTGAAGATGAGTTAGAGCAGGATATCATTTTGGAAGTATGTTTAGGAGGCGATATTGATTATGCTGGACAAATGTATAGTGCTGGTTCTTATGATGTAGTGCTTAGTGCAGCATTAGGATGTGATAGTATTGTTCATTTGACAGTAGTTGAAGTGCCTGTACTAGCGGATATTCAAGTTAGTGGTACTGCATTGGATTGTATCATTGAGTCTATTGTATTAGATGGCTCCACTTCGATTTATAGTGATTTAGAGTGGTTCGATGATCAGATGGTAAGTTTAGGTACTACTCCAACTTTACTGGTGGATCAAGCTGGGTTGTATTATTTACAAGCTAGTTCTAGCACAGATCAAGGATTGTGTACTGATCTAGATTCTATTACCATAATAGATAATAGTATTCTTCCAGATGCACCGCTTGTTAATGTTCCAGCTGATACGGTTTGTCTAAATACTTTAAGTACCTATTGTGTTAGTAATACAGCAAATGTTAATCAATGGAATTGGATTATTCCAACCACTGCACAATTAATTTCTGGGGCTGGAACCGCTTGTATAGAGGTAGAATGGACTTCAATGGATGGTGGTCAAATTTGTGTTACTGGGGAAAATTCTTGTGGGGAAGGTCCACAAACGTGTTTTGAAATTGAGGTGGAGCAAGAGCCCACTTTACTCAGTCAGTTCGAGGATTGCGATTTAAGTTCGGAAACTTTTGATTTAACATTAGAGCTTTCTGGAGTTGGTTTGCAGGTTGTTCAATCCGATATTGGAAGTTTCCTTTTTGATGGAAATACCTTTGTAGCAGAGGATATCGAGGGGGGACAAACATATACCATAGTATTTGAGTCAGCTTCTTGTGGGACCTTAGAAGTTGTAATAAATAATGATTGTGTTTGTGAAAATACAAGTCCAGTCATTGCAGGAGGGGATAATCCATCCTGTTATGGATCGGATATATTAGTTGATTTCATAGGGCCCAGTGATGATATCGAATATCAAACTGTATTTGTTTTACACAGTGATCCTTTGGATGTATTGGGTTCAATTTTATTAGTTTCTGCTAACCCTTCATTTGAATACGACAATACCATTTTATTCCCTGGTAATACTTATTTCATAAGTGGAGTTAGGGGAACTCCATTAATTAGTGGAGTATCTCCATTTATAGACTTTACTGATCCCTGTTTGGAGCTTGGAAATATGCTTGATATAACTATTGGGGCGGTGTCAGAGGTATCCGTAAGTATCCCGGATATTTGTATTGGGGACCCAGTCATATTGGATGCTACTTTTACAGGAGTGGCGCCCTATGAATTATGGATTAATGGTTTTGCTTATTTATTTAATAGTAGTGGGTCTATACAGTTATTTAATAATCTAGATGGCACCTATATTTTGGAGTCATTGGTTGATGGGAATGGTTGTATCTATACCTTTAATCAAGCGATACCCTTTGAGGTATTTGAACCAGTACAACCGGAGTTAAATACCGCTCTAGTTACCTTATGTAACTCTAGTTGGGAGAATAATCCAACTTCAGTGGATCTTAATAATCTTTTGGTAGAAAGCCTCCCAGGGACTTGGATTGATCCCAATAATACCGGAGCCTTAATGAATGATGTATTTAACGCTACGGGATTGAACCCAGGAACTTATGAAGTCATTTTTGAGACTTTAGCTGTAGGATCCTGTCCGTCTGAACTAGTTTCCTTGTGGATTGATGTATTTACCTGTGCATGTCCTTCTTTGAATACTGATTCGATAACACTTTGTAATATTGAATCCAATGTTGATTTAAATGCATATATCCCTTTGGGTCTTGAAGGAGGAGATTGGTCGCTACAAATTATTAATTCAGTTGGCACTCAACTGCCAGCCATAATAAATGATCAATTTTTCTTTGGTGGAATGGATTTGGCTGGATCTTATTTATTGATTTATGATTTTACCATATTAGGGTTCATTGATTGTCCGGTATCGGACTCAATAATTATACAAGTGGAGGCCATAGAACCTGTTGATTTAGTTCAAAATAGTTATTCCATATGTGCCGATGATTTCCCATTAGACTTAAGTGTTTTTGAACCTTCTGGGCAAACTGGTATTTGGAGTACGCAAGGGGGTGATGTGTTATTAGATGAGCAGCAAATCATATCTGCACCTCCGGGTATCTATCATCTTGAATTTACTGCTGAAACAAGTGGGATATGTCCTGCCTCCAGCGATCATTTTGAATTAGAGGTAAAGGCTTTACCAGAGGTATTAGCTCAAGCAGATCGATTAGTTGAGCTGCATTGCTATGAAACTGAAGTGCAAATTGGAAGTACCTATTTGTGTGATTTTTCTAATTACGAATTCATTTGGAATAGTATAACTGGAGGGTCTATAAACGATATTTTTGCTTGTCAACCTATTGTTTCAGAAGCAGGATTATACGAATTAATCGTTTTTGATTCTTCTACTAGCTGCTCGTCCAGAGACACTGTTGAGGTCATGGAGGACTTAGACGGACCCGTATTAGAAATAGAAGTAAGTCCAATTAGTTGTCATGATTTTGAAGATGGTCTTTTAGAAATAACAGAGATTCAGGTACAGCATGGGGCATACACACTTTTGTTAAATGGGGAGGAATTAGGAATGGATGAAGTATCCACACTAGGGGCAGGTAGCTATGATGTTGTTTTGACAGATGAAATGGGATGCTCCACTAAAGCTAGTTTTGATCTAATTAACCCAGTCGACATGGAGTTATTTGTTTTGGATTTTGAGCATGAAGTACAAATAGGTTCAATTGTGGAAATCGAGGTTGGAAGTAATTATGCTGATTTAGAGATTAATTGGTATACTATTGCTGGAGATTATTTAGATTATGGGGCGGTATTTACATTGCCTGTCTTTGTTGATCAAATCATTGAAATTGAAGCTATTAATGAATTAGGATGTGTACGGACTATTGAGACTATATTGATAGCAGTGGATCGTTATAAAGTTTACGTGCCTAATATATTCTCACCTAATGGGGATGGTGTGAATGATGTAGTAACGGTATTTTCTGGCAGTGAGGTGGCAATCATTAAGGATTTCAAGATTTTTTCTAGATGGGGTGAATTAATGTTTGAGCAAAAAGAATTTTCACCCAATGATTATGCCTATGGTTGGGATGGATTTGTCAATGGTCAGAAGGCTAATGTAGGTGAATATGTATGGTATGCAGAAGTAGAGACGTCCGATGGTGAGATTCGTATGCTAAAAGGTGATTTAGCATTAGTACAATAGAAGACAATTTTATTGGGAATTTTTCAAGGCAATTATTAACTTGATAATTCTTAGGTGATTGTAAAATATTTTTGAAAATTTTCTATGTGATTTTTTGACAGCTAGCATCCATTTAGATGCCTAAAAATCACTTAACTTCTCGTTAACGAAAACGATCAAGCAACTTTTTTCAAAAACGAAGAACAACACCTACAAAATGAACAGAATACTTGTTACACTATGTCGTAATATCATTACGATATGTCTATTCTTAATGTTCCCGATTTACCTTTCTGCACAGCCGTGCGAATGTACTAATTGTCCTTTACCTATTACTGATAATGGTTCTTTTTCAGGATATTTAGACGTAACTGTAGATGGTCCAAATGATTTGGATCAATGCTCATTAGAACAAGTTTGTTTTACTATTGATCATACCTGGATTGGAGATCTCTCTGTTAGTTTGACCTCTCCATCGGGTTTGAATTATTTGGTTATGGCAGACGCCAATAATGGTAGTGGAGGATGTGGAACTAATGAGGATGACCTTGAGGTGTGTGTCTTAATTGGAGATAGTAATCCACTTACTGGTGGAACTGAATATGCTTGTAATAATGGTGGTGCTGGACCTTGTTTGCAGGGGGATTGGACGGTACCTTGTAATGTTACAGATCCTTTTGGAGGTGCTTCACAAGCTCCAAATTGTAATTTAGATGATTTTAATGTTCCGGGGGATCCCGCCAATGGTACTTGGGCATTGACAGTCAATGATGTCTGTGGGGCTGATATTGGTCAACTAGTCACCTGGTCTTTAGTTTTTTCTTGTGGTGTTGTGGATTGTATAAATTGTGAAGCTGATGGAGGGGAGTTGGCCCAAAGTGATGTGGAGTCCTGCCAATTTGATCCGAGTTTAAATCTAGGAATTACACCAATTTATAATAATGGACCGCCGCCATCAGCTACAGAATATGGTTACGCTTATGTCATTACAGATGTAGCAACAGGCATCATACAAGATTTTGCATTTAGTTCTAATTTTTCAACCCTTGCGATAGGGGAATATACTGTTTGTGGACTTTCATATGTTCTAACTGACGCAGGTGCATATCCAGTATATATTGGTCAACCTTATTCAGCATTAGATGGTGACTTAAATGGAGCTTCGCCTTCTTTTTGTGGTGATTTATCTGATGATTGTTTTAATCTTTTAATAGGACCAGTACCCGCACCATCTACTTTAGAAATCGATCTATGTATTGGGGATTGTTATAATTATAATAATGTAGACTATTGTAATCCAGGGTTATATCCAGTGATGCTAACCTCTTATTTAGGCTGTGATAGTTTAGTCAATTTATTGATTAGTCCTTTGTCTGATGCTAATGTAATTATCCAAGGGGTTGTTTGTCCTGGTGAGGAATTAGATGTAGCGGGTGTGGGATATGGACCTGGAAATCATTATTTGACTGATCTTGCAGTTAATGGATGTGATAGTAATACGACCATCATAGTTTCTGAATTTTTTGTGGAGGCAGTAGCCCCACAGCCTCCAGATATTACTTGTACGCAGCCATCTGTTTTCTTGACTAATGCTGGTTCCTTTGG
>CAXQNQ010000097.1:0-4193 GCA_964225135.1 Mesoflavibacter profundi | reverse complement strand
GCCTTGGCTAATTGCTCATCATTCCCTTTTACTTTAGAATCTGGTTGATTATAAATAATCACGTCTGGAACAGCAGGTCCATGTTCCATGTTCTCCCCTGTAGCTTTTACATACCATGCCCTAAATGGCATGCGCACATAGGAGCCATCAATTAAGCCTTGAGCACCCGTTGAAATTACAGCTCCAAAAGTTGGAACACCTACCAACTTTCCATGCCCCAAGGTCTTAAAGGCATGAGAGAAAATCTCTGCATTCGAATAAGAGTTTTGATTGCAAAGAGCTATCGATGGCTTGGTCCAACTAGATAGTGGTAAACGTTCTCCATATGGATAATTCTCTCTGAATTTTTTATTCTCCTTATCCAAATCTGCTGTAGCCCCTCTAGGCACCGTGTAAGAGTGTTGTCTAACATTTAGAACAGCCATCATCATATCCGTGGTCCAGCCACCTCCATTATAACGCACATCAATAACCACTCCTTCTTTACCATAACCAGAAGCCATCAGTTCTCTTTCAAAGTTTTCAAAACTTGGCCAATTCATTCCTCGAATGTGGATGTATCCTAATTTCCCATCTGAATATTTATCAGTTAGGGCTCTCCGCTCAGCTACCCAAGCATCATACAATACAGTGGACAAGGAACTTTGCGGTGTAATAATAACCTCTCTACTACTACCATCGCTGGACAATACATCCAACAGAACTTGAGTATTGGCTGTCCCTTCTAATGCTCTGTATACATTTCTATCCTGATTGACTGCCTCTCCATTTATAGCTAAAATCTGATCGCCCACATTTAATTTGCTCTCCACTTTATCTGCCGGACTTCCTCGCACAACTGCTTGAACCAAATATCCATTGTCCGTTCCTTTAAGTTGAGCACCTATTAAACCTGTTCGTTCGCGTTGCGTTTCTTCTGGATTAGATCCATACATGCCCATATGTGACGCATCTAATTGACCAATCATCTCGTTGAATTGTAGTCTAAACTCTTGCTCAGTAGAAGCTGCCAAAGCTCTTGGGCGATATTTTGCCCTCAAGGCCTCGAAATCTTGACCATGGAATTTTGGATCATAAAAACCTGCATTCAAAGCTCTCCAACCTTCATCGAATATTTGAGCGCGTTCAACTTCCCTCAATACTTCCATTTTAGCAGTAAAACTGATCTTATCACCTTTACCTTTTACATCAGCTTTAAAGATATTCCCTCTACTGATGTAATAATATTTCTTAGATGCTGGATCAAAACTTAGTGCATAAAGATTGGCATTACTTTTTAAAGTTTTGAGCTCAGAACCATCCCATTTTACCGACATCAAGTCTTGATCTCCACCAGAACCAGTACGCCCACCACCATTAGTGGTAAACAAGAATGTTTCTCCATCTGCTGCAATTGTCAGATTACGCTCATTACCTGCTAGTCTAGTAACTTGAACCAATCTTCTGTAAATATCATCCGTGTCGATATCTACTACCACTGAATCTTTTTTACCCTTTTTAGGGGCTTCTTGTAAATCCCAATCTGTTTTAGACCTTTCCCAATCGTTCTGCTTCAACCAAACAAACCAAATATCTGAATCGCCATTATTACGAATAGATTCAAATCCTAACTTACTCCCATCTGGGCTCCAAACCGGGTTAGAATCGGACCGTGGATGCATCGACACATTGATAGGTTCACCTGAACCATCTGCTTTCATTATAAAGATCTCCTCATTAAAATCTAAGTCATCCATAGAGAAAGCCAACCATTGCCCATCTGGACTCCAAGACATGCCACCTGGAGTAGCCCAAGAATCTAAAAGGACTTTTTCATTTGTAATACCTGTTGAGTCTGAAATATCAGCAACACTTAGTTTTCCTCTACCATCAAGCATAACGACTTGACTTTTATCCGGAGATAAAGCAAAATAAGCCATATCATCATCCGTATCTCTCCATTTCTCTACCGCTAACTTATATGACTTCAATAAACTTGTCCTACTGGTATCCACTGAATGAGCCATATATAAATCATAATCTCCTCCTCTGTCCGATAAGAATAACATGGTTGAATCATTCAACCATTGCGCATTTTTCTCTCGATATGCACTTTGAGAAACATTTTTAGTCCGCTTATTTTCTTTATCATTCTCAAAAACAAAAACCTCTCCTCGAGTAGTAGCGGACATTTGTTCTCCATTTGGAGAAATAGCATAGGCTCCAAGTCCATTTCTAAAAGTCTTATGCTCATAACTATCATAACGACTATCAACAGGTAAGTTTAATGTAATAGCTTTACCCGTACCCCCTTTGGACAAATCAATCAAGCGAATTTCATCTGCAATCTCTACTATGGCCTGTTTACCATCTGGCGTAATATTAAAGTGGCGGATTCCGTCAGCTTTGAAGGAACTCACTTGTTCTGGCTTTGCCCCTGCAGTTAAGCTAGTTTTATAGATATTATATCTACCGCCTCTTGCTGATGCAAAGTATAAGGTACCATCATTAGCTATTTCAGGGAAAATATCCTGCCCTTCATCGGTAGTGATTTGAGTGTAGGATTGATCTTTGGTATTATATACCCAAATATCTCTATTAGCAGGACCTCTATAGGTTTCCCGTTCTATTCTACACGTTCCTCTTTCAAATGCTATATAGGTTCCATCTTTTGAAATGGATGGATTAAAACCTAAGCCACTCATAAAAACTTCTGGACTAGCTTGACCCTTCGCCAACTTTTGAATCTCAGCTTCACGTTCCACATGCACACCTAAACGCCTAGTATTAAAGAAAATATTTCCTTTCTGGTCATATTCACCAGCTATATCATAAGTACTGTGGAAAGTTAATCTTTGCACAGCCCCATTAGCTTGAATTTCAAATAGGTCATTATTACCAAAACGAGCTCCAGTGAACAACACCTTTTCCCCATCTGGACTAAAACATGGTTGAGATTCATAAGCTTCATGAACGGTCAAACGCTTAGCATTACTGCCATCAATATTAGCCGTCCAAATATCTCCTTGATAGGAAAATGCGATCATAGATGCATCAGGAGCGATATCAGGTGTCCGTACCCAAACCTTTTGACCAAATGCCGGAAGTGTACAACCTAATATTAATCCTAGCAAAATGGATTTAGATGTATTATACATGGTTCAATTTTGTAATGGTTATCTATTTCATATTACGCCTAAATTCGGCGTCTTTATTTACTCGTCCTGGATCTGGTCTAAGCAATACTTCTTCTCTCCTATCCATCGCTTCTTGACCAATGGGGTATCTTTTACCAAAAATAACTTTATAAGCTTCAAATGACATAGAGTCATTGTGAATGACAGACTTACAATACTGATGTAAATGTAATTCTTGAAGCCAAAAGAAAGGCACCAATATTAGCACAAAAGCATATTGACTCCATTGTTTAGTCGTTGTCCATTGGATCCATGAAGCTAAGGGAAAAATTAATATAGCCAAACTCTCCGTAAATGGCCGCATACTAAATCCTCCTCCATACCACCAACAACCCCAAGAACTTACTACGATGAATTGTAGTACCGTATAGATTAGTATACCCCAAAAGCCAAGTTTGAAATACCTTTTAAGCCAAAAAAATCCAAGTAATGCAAACCCACAAAGGGGCGTATATATGAGCCAGCCTTTTCTAAAGGAGAATAATACTTTTGTAAATAAGGGATCAGAGAAAAAGAAACGCTCATCCCCATAGGAGTCAACCCAATAGCTTCCCACCGATGCTTTATAATATAGAAGTTGAGGTACAAAAACTACAAAAGCTAATCCCAAGGCCACAAGTACATATATTTTCTTATCCCACAATTCAGACAACCTATTTCTCCAAGATTCTTTATCAAAAACACCCCATAAAACAGGAATAATAAAAACCAAAGCATTTGGTATTCGAGTTAAGAGCACTAATCCAGCAGAAACACCCATCCATAATATATACCTAGATTGTTTAGTCCTATGGAAGGCATCAGATAAATACACAATCAAGGAAAAAATGAAAAAGGAATAACCATGGGACATTAAGGGTTCGTGCGTACTATAAAAAATCAAATTCGTTCCTAAACCAACTATGGCAAGGCTCCAGAATACCACCCAAGAGGAGAAGTATCGGCTCAACACCCGACGCAACAATAATAGTCCAAGGGTAATGTAAAACAATACGGAAATAAACACCGCCCGTCGAT
>CAXQNQ010000096.1:0-11228 GCA_964225135.1 Mesoflavibacter profundi | reverse complement strand
ATCAATTGTTTCGTTGGATTAAATGGGGTTGGGAAGACTAATATATTGGATGCTATTTATTACATGTGCATGACTAAAAGCCGCTTTTCAAGTACAGATCGGAATGTTATGCGCAGGGGAGCAACATATTGTAGGGTAGTGGCTGATTTTAAAATAAAAACCAAAAAATCAAGCCTTATACTCAAATTGGTTCCAGGTAAGCGTAAGGAATTTGAGCTGGATAAAGCTGTATATGAAAAGTTGTCTGATCACATTGGTGAATTTCCAGTTGTAATTATCGCACCCGATGATCCAGATCTGGTTCGGGAGGGTAGTGAAGCTAGACGAAAATTCATAGACAACACCCTAAGTCAAACCGATAAACAATACTTGGAGCATTTGTTACAATATAATCGAGTGCTTAAACAACGATCGGCTTTATTAAAAATGGATGGTCAACACATGGATGTAACAGATAGTTTGTTGGCCTCTTATGATGAACAATTAAAAGCTCCTGCTGAATATATTTTTGAGAAAAGAAAGGCCTTTGTGGAACAGCTACAACCTGTATTTTACAAATATTATGCCTTAATCTCTGGTGAAAAAGAAGCGGTACAGATTCATTATAAGTCCAAGCTACAGGAAATGAGTTGGGAAGAATATATTGACTCATATAAACTTCAAGATATCCACTCTCAGCGATGCAATGCTGGTATTCATAAAGACGATTTGGTTTTTGAAATGAACGGTGAACGGGTTAAGCAGTTTTCCTCTCAAGGACAACAAAAGTCATTTGTACTGGCTTTGAAACTGAGTCAATATGAACAGCTTAGAATTGCAAAAGAACGGACTCCAATATTGCTTTTGGATGACATCTTCGATAAATTAGATAATAATCGGGTAAATAGTTTGATGCAACTATTGTGTGATGAGACATTTGGACAGATATTCATTACAGATACAGATGTCACCCGGATAAAGAAAGTAGTTGAAGGTTTAGATAAGCCTCATTTGATTTTTGAATTAGTAATAGAGGAAGAATCTGTTAAGGAATAAAATATAGTTATGAAGAGTGGAAAAACGCAAAAATTTGGGGATGTCCTGAAGCTTTGGGTAGAAGGATTAGAAAAAAGAACTAAGTTGGATGAAGTCCTTGTACAGCGTGTTTGGGCGAAGCGAATGGGCAAGACTATAAATGGTTACACCAAAGAAATTCGACTGGTTCGAGGGAAGGTTTATATACAATTAACTTCAGCACCTTTAAAACAAGAAATGGATATGAATCGAGATAAAATAAAAGATATGTTTAATAGAGCCTTTCAAGATCAAGTGGTTGATGAAGTAATCATTAAATAAAAAAACCTCCTGAATCAATTCAAGAGGTTTTTTTATTGTAGAAAGGACTTAATTAGTTAGTTCTTTCCATGGCCATTTGAACAGCATTATACATGTTTACTACACCACCTGAAACAGATAGGTCAGCAAATGGTACAGTTTTTCCGCCATCAGACTCACCTGGCACAAGTACCTCTAAATCTAATTTTGCAGAACTTTCCATAATGATTTCTCTAACCTCTTCAGCAGATAATGAAGGAAAATAACTTCTCAATACTGCTGCCACTCCTGCACATGCTGGAGACGCCATTGATGTACCAGAGATAGCTTTATATCCATTATCTATCCAAGTAGAATAGATATCAACACCTGGAGCAAATACGTCAACATTTGCCTTACCATAATTGGAAAAACGTGCAGGTGACTTAGCTTCTCCTTTCCAATCTAATGCACCAATTTCTAACCAGTTACTTGCTTTTTGAGCAGGTTTCTTAATCTTGTAAGAATCGTTAGGGAAATTATCTGTAAAGTCATTATCCTGACTGCTGTTACCAGCTGCATGTACTAAAAGAACATCTTTCTTCATAGCATATTTAACAGCTTTGTTTACAATATCCTTATCCCAAGAGTAACCTTTACCGAAAGACATATTAACAACTGTCGCACCATTATCAACGGCATAACGGATAGCAGCAGCAACGTCTTTATCACGCTCGTCACCATCTGGCACTGCGCGTATAGTCATTATTCGAACATTATCAGCAACACCGTCCATACCAATTCCATTATGTCTTTCTGCGCCAATGATACCTCCTACGTGTGTTCCGTGACTTGCATCTGGACCTTCATAAGTATTATTTCCATAATCTCTTTCTTTAGGGTTATTGTAATCATCACCTACAATATATCTTGGATCAAAATCCATGTTGTAGTAATAATCCAATTGACCACCAAAATAGTCCACACCTCCTTGAAGATTTTCTGCAAGGGCTTCAAGTGAAGCTCCAGCTCCAACATTTCTAGTCACAATAGCAACGGTTTCTTCAACTCCTTCGCCTACTAAGCCAAGTGCTTCAATATTTTCTACAGTTGCTTCTTTACCATCAAGTCTTTCAATGATCAAGTTGGTAACTCTGAGGATTTCTGTGTAACGCTCACGCATAGGTGATGCATTAGCAATAGCTTCTTCAATTTCACCTTTAATTTTTTGGTAACGATCGAAGTCTGCCATATCTTTTTTAGATACCTGCTCCTTGGTCATGTCACCAAATTGTGCAGTATACTTTCTTAATAATCTAGTAGCCTCTAGGTTGTCATGGCCAACCTCACCATTGGCTCCACCAATAAAGTTCCAACCATGAACATCATCGATGTAACCATTTTTATCATCATCAATTCCATTGCCAGGAATTTCATCCTCATTGACCCACATTACATTTTTAAGATCTTCATGCACTTCTTCAATACCGGAATCGATTACAGCAACTACGACTGTTTTGCTAGTTTTACCTTTAAGCAATTCATCATAAGCTTTGATAGTGCTCATTCCTTGAACGCCGTCCTTTGTTTTATCTAGGTGGTGCCAGTTTTCAGCAGGCCCTTGAGCCGATAGGGCGATTGATCCCGCTATGAATAGAGCGGATAATGCTAAGTTTTTAATTTTCATAGACAGATTTGATTTAAAAAATAATGGAGGGACAATTTTTCTTGGTATTTGTGTTTTATATGAATACCGGATGCCCACTTATTATTAAAAGTTTTGATTCTGTAGTTGCTAATATATTGAATGTAGTGATACAAACGGAATTTTTCTTCGGCAAAAGGGAATTTTATGTATCAAGTCGTATATTTAAACGATAAATTCAAACGAAAATTATACCAATAGTATATGAAGAAATCATTGTTCTTTGTTGCGATTTTACCCTTGTTCTTAGCTGTACACACAGTTAGAGCCCAGCATTTTGAGGTTGGGGCTTTAATAGGGACGAGTAATTATATAGGTGACCTGAGTCTGAACTCTACAAAGATGTACCTCAAAGAGAGTAATTTTGCTGGAGGTATGCACTTGAGATACAATATGAATCCCAATGTGTCTTTTAAACTTGCAGCCAATTATGTAAACATCTCTGGAACGGATGAAAATGCACGTATTCAGGAGTTACGTAATAGAAATTTGAGTTTTGCTTCTTCTATGTTTGAGGGAATGTTTGCGGTGGAAGTTAATATTCCAGGATTTCAACCCTATGCATTGAATCAACCTTTTTCACCTTATTTGTATGCAGGAGTTTCCTTAACTCAATTTACGCCTCAAGCATTCTATTTAGATCAATGGTACGATTTGCAGCCGCTTCAGACAGAGGGTGTTAGCTATTCAAATACAACCTTTGGTATTCCTTTTGGATTAGGATTCAAATTCGCTGTTACCGATAAGTTTAGTATTGGATTAGACTTTGGCGCTCGATATACCTTTACCGATTATTTAGATGACGTAAGCGGACATTACGCAGATGCTGAAGCAATGGTCGCTGCTGGTAATGTTGTTGGCGCAGCACTATCTAATCGATCAGGTGAATTCTTAGGAGCTGACCACCCAGATATACCAACAGCCAACGAATTAAGAGGGGATACCAAATTACATGATATGTATTTTGTATTCGGGTTAACCGTGTCTTATCATTTCTTGGATAATGGTCTGATGCGTGGAAGAACACGAAACAGAAATAAAATTGGATGTCAAAGATTTTAGGTCTTTAATCCAAAATTAAAATTAATCCATCAAGCCTTCGCAAAACCAATTTGCGAGGGCTTGTCTGTTTTTACTAGGTAAAATGCGCTGTTGATCCAACGGGTTAGATATATTTCCAAGCTCAATGTAGACAGCTGGAATTTTCGTCTCGCGCAACACATATAAATCCCTGGAAGAAATGGTACCATTATAATTTCCATTAGCTCGATGTACGCTGTATTTGTGTTTTACTTTTTTATGTAGTTTTTGAGCTAATGATTTACTTTTCTTGTCATCTTTTCGGTAGTAAAAGAATAGATCTATTTGTTTTTTGTTTTTCCTAGAATCTACATGTACGAAAATAGCTGACTGTTTGGTTACGCCAGCCGCTTTATTTTTTTTATACAAGCTATTAATAACATCAGCACGTTGTTTCAGCCTAGCCTTTTGATTCAAAGGGATAGCTTTGTTTCCCCATACTACTTCATCCGTATCATGCGGGAGATAGGAATCATCTCTGATGCCATCATTATTGTCTCTGACGATTACATATGCTGTAGCGCCATGAGCAATCAAATTTCTGGCCAATCTCAATGATACATCGTATGCATACTCATCTTCACAAAGACTATTTGATTGCTGTTTATAAACAGCACCTGGATCAGGTCCACCATGTCCTGCAACAATATAGAAAACTTCCCCTTTGAGTTTGCTGGAAATATTTGGAACTTGCTTGTATTTTTCTCCAAAAATTTCAAAAGAACTAGTAGAAGATGATCCAGTCATAGGCATATCTGCCATTGGTACGGTCTCTATGTTTGGTGTTTCTACAACTGTACTGTTATTGCAGTTTAGAAAATGGAATGGTACCCATAAGATTTTATCTTGTCTAAAGTCCTGCGGCCTTAAGCCAGAAGCTAAGGCATTCTCGTTATAATGTTGTATAGAAAGCGCTAGATCGAAGTCATTAATCCCTAGCGTAGTTCGGATGCTTTTTGAATTAAATTCATGTGTTTGAATAGGTAAATAATAGGACTTACCCTGGACCAAACCTTGATTTTGGCTGAGTGCGTTTAGACGATAAAATTCGTCAATATTACACTCGTATTGTGCAATTTGATATCTTTTCAAAAGGGATAATACACCATCACCCTTTTGGGCCTCACTAACCACATAATTAGGGTTAGCCAGTAACAATCCTGTCGTACAAACAAGGATAATAGAATGGATTAACTTCGAAAGTTTCATTTTAACACGATATTTCCTGGGAGTAATTTATTTTAAAAATAATGTTTTTATAAGTTTAAAGAAATAGCGGCTTAAATAATTATCTTATATTCTGTAACAAAATATATGCCTTCTTCATTCAACGCAAAGTCAGATAAATGTTAAGAAACGTATTATATACTTGGTCAAATGGCGCTGAAATTTCCATTTTGGATGTGTTAATCAGTGTGTTCATTTTTTTGGTAGCACAGACTGTTATAATATTAATTAACAGGAGATGGTCAGGATTCATGTTTAAAGCTGCCTCCAACCAGAAGTACGATCAAGTCAAGATGCGCAGGTATACTAGGTTTTTTGTTAACCTTGTTGCCATCGTTCTTCTTGTTGAAATTCTAAAGGTTCCAACAGACTTTTTGTCTAAATCTATTGGAGTTGCAACAGAAGAAACAGGTGCTATTACGCTTGGGAAAATCCTAAATGTTATTTTGATTATTTATGCTGCTGGTGGAGTAGCCTGGCTCAGTAAGAAATTTATTTTAATCCCATTTTTTAATAAGAAGAATTTAGATCACGGAAGACAACATGCCTTATTGCAATTCAGCATGTATGTAGTATATACCGTGGCTGCAGTTGTTGCATTGAGCCAAGTAATGCGAGATATTACCATATTAGCAGGTGCCTTTGCTGGTTTAGCGGTTGGGGTAGGGCTAGGTCTTCAACAAACATTTAATGATTTGATTTCAGGTATCATCATGCTTGTTGAAGGTACTATAGAAGTGAATGATACTGTTATTGTCGAGGGTAAGCAGGCAAAAGTCAAGAAAATTGGATTACGAGTATCATCACTAGAAACTCCAGATCAAATGGTTTGGTTGGTTCCTAATTCAAAACTTGTTATTGATCGAGTATTGAATTGGTCACATAATGATAATGCTACTCGATTTTCTATATCAGTTGGAGTGGATTATAAAACCACTCCTAAACAAATGATTCAAGTGTGGAAGGAGGTTTGTTCAACCAATAATTCAGTACATCAAAAGCCTGCACCTACCGTTCAATTAGTGGCATTTGCAGACTTTAGTATCAACTTTGAATTGTTCTTTTATTCCAGTGCCTTTCACAACATTGAACAGATAAAATCAGATTTGCGATTTGAATTATTCGAAGTGCTTAAAGCACATAACATTGAGATACCTTTCCCTAAACAAGTGATAGTAAGTTCTACTAAGATTGATCCTCTGACTTAGGGGTTTCCTTGGAAGGTATAATCCCTGTTTTTTCTCCAAAGTATTCAACAAAATGATGCATGTCTCTTGCTAAATCTTGATTTTGAGTGGCTCTAAAGTAGGTTTCCGTCATGGATCGAAGGGTGTGGAAAAAGAATCTATCCATTTCCATAACCTGCATATCTTTTGTCCAAAGATCAATTTTGAGCGTTTCTTTAGTCTTTTTTTCAAATATAGATAGCATAAAGGCTTTACATGCTTCTTTCCCATCCTTTGTACTGGCCTCCCAATTAATATTTACTGGAATTTTTTCTTCATTCAACTCAACCTCTAGTACAATCTTGGATTTATTCTCACTCATCTTTTTTTTTGCAAAGGTAATTAAATGAACTAAAAAGAGGAAGTATTTAGGTCTTGTCCGTGAATGGAGGCTCCTGCTTGTTTTAAACCATTCAATAGACCTTTTTGACCGCCAAGGTGGGCCAAACCTACAACAACAAAAACAGCATTATTTTTCGATGCTTTAAGTACACTATGTATCATCTTTTTATTCCTATTATAAAGCAATATTTGCTTGTATTTTCCCAGGGATTTGATGGATTTTTTATACAGTTGTGTTTGCTTTCCTTCTGCATATAATTCAATGGTATGCTGAAGTGTTTTCTTAGTCTTGCTTAGGTTCTTCAGGGTGTTTTTTAAATTCTTTAAATGATATTTTGGATCAATCTGATGGATATAAGCGTAATGATCTGCTACAGTTTCTATTCCAGCTGTAGGGATATTATTGGCAGTGGCAAAATCAAATAATTGCTGATCTACATGTGGATTATTTCCCAAGCCAGATAGTTGTTGCAAAAGGAAATAATGAATAAAGAAAGGAGCCAGGTGATTCATTTGATCTAAAGGAATACCTGTAATCTTTTTGAAATATTTATTGAATCTTCTGTATTGGGATTGACTGAGGTTGTTCTTTAAGCTACTTACTGAATCGGCCGCCATTAAATCCATAGGTGGATTTTGCATACCACTTAAGTCTGTTTCGTGCAATACTAAATTACACTTCAGTATCCAAGGTTTAACTTTATCTACCTGGTGATTAATGGCCTCCGAACCCAAATGAATGCTCCCAAAAATAAGAATAGGTTTGTGGCCTGGGAGTTCCGCAGACCACAATAAATATTCATTCTGACTTTTGCTCAATACTTAGTCGTATTTGAAAGGAAGTACCTTAGAATCTTTAACCGTAGACAGGGTTACTAATGTTTTAAGACGCTCTATTTCTTCTATTTGACTCAAAGTCTTAAACATTAATTGCTCGTATGCTGGAATATCTTTACAAACAACCTTGATTAACATGTCACCCTCACCGGTGATTATGTAACATTCGGTAATCTCATCAATTTTTTCAACCTCAGCAATGAATTTCTTCATGGCATTTTCTTTATGCCAAGCTAGTGAAACCAAAACGAAGGTTTTTACATTAAGACCTATTTTGATAGGGTCAACATGTGCGTGATAAGAAGAAATGATTTTTTGCTGCTCCAACTTTTTTACACGTTCAAGTGTCGGCGCTGGTGATAATCCAATTTTCTTAGATAAATCTAAATTGGTGATTTTACTATTGTCTTGAAGGATTTCAAGAATCTTTAAATCTATTTTGTCCAGTTTTTCGGTTATCATCACAGAATATATTATTAATTATTAGTTGTAAATTAGCTATTTAGCAAATATAAGTTATTTATTTCGCTAATCTACAAAATTTTATTCATTTCAGTCCTAAATTTTAAGCCCTTGTTCGTAAGTATGTTGAAAAAAAAATATAAAGTGCTTTGTTATATTAATAATTTATTATTATAATTGTCATACAACTATTATTTATGAATTTTCATAAATAATCTCTTCCCCCCCCTTAAAGAGTATTGCGTACCCTCGCAACTATTAGCATTAGGTGTGCTTTTACTTGTAGTTCATTTTTAACCCAAACAATGTAAACATGAATACTATATCTGCAATAGCCAGCTTTTTTAGGCTAAGTGTTCAATGGTTTTTACCGAACAACCAAATCGAAGGGGTAGAAAATCATATGAATGCTTTAAGACTGTCAAACATTTTCTTCTTATGTATCTTGGCAGCAATTTTTTCAACAGGTACTGAACTTATATTATTTAGTGCCTACTCACTTACACACTTCGCCTGTATTGTATTATTATTTTTAGGTGGTGTTGCCTTAAAATACACTGGAAGATTGGCATTGGCCACTGAACTTTGTTTAATAGCAATATTCACCTTAAGCCTGAGTTTTTCCGACATTACATTCGTACATTTCTTTTGGCTTTTCTCTACTTCCTTATTAGCTTTTTTACTATTAGATAAGGATCAAGCTATAAAGAAAACAGTACTATTTATTGCAATATTTAGTCTTCAGTTGTTCTTCCAACAGTTAAATGTACTAGAATTCACTGCCATGACTCAAATCAATGGACCTTTTGAATTCCTAATGGCTTTTGCTTTATTTTTGGGCTTAGGTTTTGGTATGAATAGACCTAAATCTATTCTTATAGATGAGTTACTAAATATTAGTAATGAGGTATGTAAGGAAAATGAGCAATTGAATGAACAGCTTAGTGAGAAAGAATTCTTAATAAAAGCATTAGAGCGAGAATTAAGAGAAGTTCGTCAGACTAATATTAAAACCGCTAATCAGAACTTAGAGACTAAGTTGAAGAATTCTTCCTTTGTAGAAGAATTAATTAAAGAATTAGATGATTAAAAGAAAAGCCGAGTTGAACGTTCAACTCGGCTTTTTTTCTTATGGGAAAATCCCCATGGCCATGTAATCTGACCCCATTTTTTCTACTGCGCTTACAAAAGCTGCAGTTCGGAGATCCTTTACATTAATATGTGTATCCATGATGGCTCTTATTTGATGATATGCCGTAATCATGGTTTCTTCCAAGCCTGAACGGACTAAATCGATTTCATCAGCACCTCTTGCTACAAAAGTTCGCTCTAATTCTCCAACGACCTTTCCAGTGTGTGATTCAATAATGCCCAACATCTTTTCATAAGTTTGTTGGTCGAATCGTTTTTCCATTCTTCCAAATCTCATATGAGATAAGTTTTTCAACCATTCAAAGTAAGATACAGTAACACCTCCTGCATTCAAGTAAACATCAGGAAGAACTAAAATATTTTTGGACAAAAGTATTTCCTCACCTCTAGAGGTAATAGGTCCATTAGCAGCTTCGGCAATCACTTTAGCTTGAATACGAGCTGCATTCTCTATAGTAATTTGATTTTCTAATGCTGCAGGCACTAGGACATCACATGGATATTCTAGAATGGAATCTCTATTTTCCTTGCTGATGGATTCTGCTCCAGGAAATCCTAAGATTGTTCCATTTTCTTTTCTGTATTCAAGTAGTTTATGAATGTCTATCCCATTTGAATTATAAACAGCACCCTCGTATTCTCCAACTCCAACAATGATAGCTCCACCTTCATCTTGTGAAATTTTTCCGGTATATGATCCAACATTACCTAATCCTTGGATAATCATGGTTTTACCCTTGATACCAACACTTAGACCGGCCTTATCCATATCACCTTTATGGTTTAGGGCTTCTCGGATACCATAAAATACCCCACGACCCGTCGCTTCTTCACGGCCTCTTACACCATTTAAGTTTACAGGTTTTCCTGTAACGCAACCTGCAGCATCGATATCTGCTCCATTAAACGTTCTATAAGTATCAAAGATCCAAGCCATCTCTCTACCCCCTGTCCCATAATCAGGTGCAGGTACATCAATAGCCGGACCAATAAAGTTTCTTCTAATAAGTTCTGTTGTATATCTTCTAGTGATCTTTTCTAATTCTAATTCTGAGAATTGCTTAGCACTAATCTTTACACCACCTTTAGCTCCACCAAAAGGAACATCCACAATGGCACACTTGAAACTCATCAAAGTAGCCAAGGCCATAACCTCCTCTTGATCAACTTGCTTGCTGTAACGGATACCACCTTTAGTCGGAAGTCTGTGGTGACTGTGCTGAACACGATAAGCTTCAATAACTTTGTAACCCTTTTCCAGCTTTACTGGAAACTTCATTCTGTAAACAGCATTACAAGCTTTGATTTGCTCTAATAAACCTGGGTGAAGGTTGGTATAAGCGGCAGCTTTATCAAAGTAATTTTGTACACTCTGATAAAAGCTGGTGTTACTTTTTGGCTCTGCCATTTCTATTAATTTGATTTTCTAATTTAGTTAAGTTCTTGTCCATCCTAATGAGGTAAACGAATAACCCAAGTAGGATAACTAATATCACTGCTACCACTACATAGATTTTCCCTGTACTCCTCATGAAGTCCACTTGCTCTTGTTGAGCAAATACTTGCATTTTAAATGCAAGAAAAACAGCTGCTATAATGTACCTTTTTGTCATAATCTAAAAAGTGAGTAAATGTAATTAGTTTTTTAAATCTACCCAATAATTTATCTGAATTTAATACAGTTTTTCACCTAATCTTTTAATGCGATAATTGAGCTGAGCTATCCAAAATCCTATTAGCGTCCATCCTATGATTATGGGGTAAAAAATAAGTCGCATGGTATTATCCAAATCTTGAGATCCAAATGCTGGATTTCCACCATTCCCTGGATGTAGACTACTGAATAATCTTGGAATGACATAGATCAACGGTATGATAGCCACAAAGGCAAAAATATTATACAC
>CAXQNQ010000095.1:0-5981 GCA_964225135.1 Mesoflavibacter profundi | reverse complement strand
TCAAAAGCAGAAGAATCCTTTACCGAAACCATCATTCCTATTCGAAGCGAATCTTCACTCAGACAGAGAGCTTGGGTAGAAGATAATAGACGCAGAGTGGATGAACTTTCCGATGGCCAATTAGCTTATGTTTGGGTGCCTAACACAGGAGGTTCTGGATATAGCTCCTTCAACAGATACCTTTTTGCCCAGCAAAACAAGAGAGGTTTAATTGTGGATGAGCGATTCAATGGTGGTGGCTTATTGGATGATTATATGGTGGATCTGTTGACTAGAGAACTCCGTGCAGCCATAACTAATGAGGTTCCTGGAGGCAAACCATTTAGTCTACCTGCAGGTATCCATGGACCAAAAGTTCTTTTAATCAATGAAATGGCAGGCTCAGGTGGAGACTATTTCCCTTGGGTATTTAGACATCAGGCCGCTGGTACATTAATTGGTCAAACTACCTGGGGTGGACTAGTCAAGTCTTCCAGACATTATGCCTTTATAGATGGCAGTGGCATGACCGCTCCGGACAATGCCGTATTTGATCCGATTGAAAAAGAATGGATTGGAGAAAATGTAGGTATTGCACCAGATATTGCCGTTCGTCAAGATGCTAAATCTGTGGAAGCAGGAGGCGATCCACAATTAGAAAAAGCGGTTCAAGTTTTAATGGATCAGCTAAAATCTATACCTGTGCAAGATATGAGCCCACCGCCTTATTCTACACCAGCAAAATTAGACTAATAGGCATGAATAAAAAAAGGGAAGATTTTCAGCTTCCCTTTTTTTAATGTAGTTCTCTATTTCAGTTATATTAGCGCTTATTCCATGATAAAAGAAGTTTAGGTCAACAGATTGCTTATGAATCCATATATAGATTATATCGCTCAGGTACTAAAAAGCATGCCTACTAATTGGCTCAAACTTACCACACACCGATTGGACATTTATAATGAAAGTCAGGCAAAGGTGGAATTCACCAATGCTTTTGCTCAACTTGCTGCAAAGGGTGACGCATCAGCCGACAAACTTGCTGCACTGCCCACTGCATATGATTATATCAGATTAGGTCACCCCTTATCCTGTGTAATGGAATGGACCATTGCCCAGATGAACCAGCTTGCAGCGAATCAAGTGATCAGTTTTTCTTCTACCACTATTGGTCTACAAGCTATCTTACGATCGAATAAAATTTGTAGCGTTCCAACACGTATTCTTTACATCGGTAATCTTCCTGAGCGTTTTGACGCAGCGCGTCTTCGCAATATCTATGGCTATAGTTTTGATTTACAACAAATCACAGCTGAGGCAAGCATAGATCCTTTTGATGGTAGTACGATTCTGATTCAAGATCAAGCGGATATTTGTACATTCGATTCAGATATTGCTGTTGATTTCCAAATCAATTATAAGGAGGCATTAGGTTGTATACTAGTAAGTCCCCATGAAAAAAATGCTGCTTATATTCCCGAGATTCAGCATGTTCGAAGAAGAGAGACTATTGCGATGACGCCCATCAATTGCTTGGCTGTACTTCAACAACTAACGGTTAAAACAACTGCTTTAGAAACACCCGTAGCACAAGCTGAAAGTGCCCAAATAGTGACAACAAGTATACAATCTATTACAGATACTACCGCCAAGCCGCTAGTGGCTTCCAGTGGATTATCCATACAATATGCCATTATGATGGGATTGGTTGAAGATGCTCAACTTCAGCACCCCAATAAGGCCATTCGATTTATCGTTCCAACCAATTGTTATGGAGGAACTAACGATCAGGCGCGCAGAGTAGCAACTGCCCTAGAACAAGTAACCGTCTTAGATCTGCATGTTGATGCAGGAAGTAATATGGTTCAAAGTATCCATAAAATACTCGACCAGGTAGCCGTGGAAGATGCTATTCCCTACATTATCGCCGAGATTCCAACTAATCCACGTGTGGAAGTACCCGATTTGAATGGGCTAAGAGATGCTTTAAGTAAAAAACGATACACACCAAGCGGTACAATAGCCGTTGATCCTGTTTTTATATTGGATCAAACCTTTTGCCCTAACATCAATTTCTTAGGTGAGGGACAAGTTTTATCTTCCGTTCGAAGTATTTCCTATGCTAGTGGGTCGAAATTCCCAAGCGCAGGACAATGTACAGCTGGATATGCTGTAGCCAACCAAAAAGCGGCTGCATTACTTCCAGCTATTGAAACACACCTAAAGCTTTGTGATAATCAAGCTACTGCCCATCAATTGGACATTTTGGCAAAGCAACTACCAAGCATGCTACAACGGATAGCAGATGCGTACCAAAATACAAGAGCATTTGTAAACTTTATTGAAGCAAAACTTCCAGCAGCCAAGATCAACTTCGTATCAGAAGATTTAGCAGCTCAAGGCTTTACTCCATCTGTTTTTTCTATGGATTTACCGACGAAAGGAAATAGTCCACAAGAAAGGGAAACCTATAAAAGAGCACTAAACTTAAAGTTGATTCAAATGATGATCTCAGCGATTCCTTCAGAAAGTAAGTTCTGCGTTAGTTATGGTCAATACAAAGGATGCTATTGGACTGTGCCTGCTACATCAACTCAAGGAACGACCAAGGAGGGAGATAAAGATTATATTGTGCGAGTTTCTGTTTCACCCAACTTAAACCTAGACCTGCATCAGCAAGTGTTTGAAACCTTTGTAAGTGAATTATAAAGGAAAGCCTTATTAGAATGTCTCGTAATTAATTGATTCTAAGTTTTGATTATTTCTTTCTGGCCTTAGCTTTTTTTCGCTGTGCAAAATATTCTTGCTTGCGTCTTTGCTTTTCTTTATTCAATTCCTTTTTCTCTTTGGCAGTCATAGGCTTCTCAGTCTGGGGATAGGGATGCCCTTCAGCAACTTTAATTTGTTGCTTAATCGTCTTTTCTATTTCCTTGATATGTACGTTTTCCTCAGGCTCACAAATGGAGATGGCAATCCCTTCCTCCCCTGCTCTACCTACTCGTCCAATTCTATGCACATAGGTTTCTGGAACATTGGGAATGTCATAATTCACCATGTATTCTAACTTGGAAATATCTATTCCTCGAGCCGCAATATCTGTAGCGACTAAGATTTTAGTCTTCTGTGCTTTAAAGTTTTTAAGCGTCCGTTGCCTTTGATTTTGTTGTTTATCTCCATGTATGGCATCGGCTTGGTAGCCTAGTTTTTTAAGTTTTCGAACCAAGCGATCAGCACCGTGTTTAGTCCGAGCAAAAATCAGTACTTGCTGATTTCTTTTATCCTTCAAAATGAAGTCGAGTAAGCTAACCTTAGTCTCACGATTAGTATAAAAAAGATATTGTTTGACTGTTTCCGCAGTGGTTATCTCTTTTCGAACTTCCACACGAACAGGATTCTTAAGCAAGCTATTCGCAAGGGACAGTATACTATTCGGCATTGTTGCAGAAAAGAAGAGGGTTTGTCTTTTCTTAGGTAGAAGTTTAACCAATTTTTTGATGTCATTGATAAATCCCATATCTAACATCCGATCTGCCTCGTCTAAAACAAATAACTTAATATCCTCCAGACTAATGAAGCCCTGATCAATTAAATCCAATAAGCGGCCAGGAGTCGCTACAAGAATTTGCATGCCTCGCTTGATGGCCTCCACTTGACTATGTTGCTTAACCCCACCAAAGATTACCGTATGAGATAGCTTTGTGTATTTATTATACGCATTAATATTCTCCTCAATTTGAATAGCCAATTCACGAGTAGGAGTTACAATCAATGCTCGTAACACCGGTTTTTTAGACTTATTTCCGTCAATCTTCTGGATCAACTGAATAATTGGAATAGAGAATGCAGCGGTCTTGCCTGTACCTGTTTGAGCAATACCCAATACATCTTTTCGGTCCAATACTAAGGGAATACCCTTCTCTTGAATTTCAGTAGGGGTCTCATATCCAACATCATCCACCGCTTGAAGTATTGGATCTATAAGTTTTAGTGATCTAAATTTCACATATTCTTTTTACTGTTCAGCGTCATGACCCGAAACATAGGCCGATTCATGACACTAAGCACATGAAGAAAGAACAAAGGTAAAATAATTAGAATAGCATCCTACATTATTACACGAAGAACCAATAGCCATTCCAGATCGTCTATAGCTTATTCTGCCAAGTATCTATTAATGAGATTCAAACATGCCTCCGTTTGTTCTCCAAACATCGTATGTCCTGCATCTGGAATCTCCACTAATTCTACATTAGGAAAATACTATACATATCCTTGTCTAACCAGTCTTGTCCAAAAATTGATTGAGTAATCAGTGCTAAAGTTAAAAATCCAAACAATTGTTTCATCTTCAATTATTATTGAAAACCAGCCTGACTCTTATACTTCGTAAAATAGATCACCAAATCAGCTTGGCTTTTATACTTGGTGAAATATACCTCCCAATCGGCCTGACTCTTATAATCGGTCCAATACCAAATTCCACTGTATGGCTTTGCCTCACTTTGGTACTTAGTCTCATATACAATCAGATCAGCCTGACTTTTGTACTCCGTAACATAAACCACCTTATCCGCCTGGCTCTTGTAGGAGGTTCGATAGACTTTTTGAGCTTGAGCCTGTACACCTATGGCTAGGAAAATTGCTGCTATGATTAGTTTTTTCATAGTATAAAGTTAACTGATTATCCTGAAATACCCTTAAGGAATAGGTGAGTACTATTCTAACCATAACTTCAAACCTTATCGCACCAAAGCCACTGTCCCCACTTCCACATCGGAATACACCTCACCATTTGCTCGATATCCAGTGAAACTTAATTCCCAAAGATACACCCCAGATTCAGCAGCTTTTCCATTGACTTGACCGTCCCATCCGTTTTCTATATCATTAGTCTCAAAAAGGATACCACCCCATCGGTCTAAAACTCTAAGCTGAGCAGATATCATATCTTGAGCATAAACTTGGAATACATCATTGATACCATCAAAATCTGGACTAAAAATGTTAGGTACGTAATATTGAGTAGGACAGATTTCTTGAACCTGTATAGAGTCCAGACCAACACATGAATAAGCATCTATAACTTCAACTAGGAAGGTCCCGCCTTCATTGATCCAAATGCTTGGTTGAGTTGATCCGTCTTGCCACAAATACTCCGAATAAATCCCAGGATTTAGCACAAGCGGGCCATTATTTGCACAAAAGACTGTATCACTACCCAGATTTGGAGTAGGATTTGTACGAACCACTAGCTCCACTTCCTCCGGATAAGTAGCGCAACCCGATATGATTCCAATGACGGAGTATATCCCAGCCATTTCGGCTTGAACATTATACAATAAAGGATATTGTTCCTCAGAAAAATAATCCGCTGGACCGGTCCACTCAAATACTGCACCACTTAAATCAGTAGCACCCATGAGCACAGTTGAACCCACACAAACGGTTGTATCCCCCTCTGCAGATAAATCCTGTCTCAGGGTAATCAATACTTCCTTATTCAAGGTATCTGAAGTCCCTAAACACTCATCGGTAATAATCAATTCTACAGGATAAGCACCCAATTCGGGAAAGAAATAGGCAAATGCCCCTGCAGTATAAATATTTCCATCGCCTACATCCCACTCAAAGCTATATCGTTCCTCTGGAAGTCCAGTATCAAAGTATACACTATCATTCAAGCAGGCACCATCAGCAATCGGATCTCCATTTATTGGGCTAAAACTAGCTCCACCACTATAGGCATACGATTCCACTTCACCATACCCATATGCAGTAGCAATCAAGCCACATAATGAAGAAGTAATGGTATGAGAACCTGGGCCTACCTGCATTTGAATAACCGTAAATTCATCATTTAAGCCTACCGAATTTATGATAGCACTGGCTGGAATACCTCCACCATCTAACTCAATTAAAGGCAGATTATCTGTTGAAACAATCACATTGATAAAATGCTGGGAAATATTCTGAAAAGGAGAGTTATACAAAGTGACTGACTC
>CAXQNQ010000094.1:0-7193 GCA_964225135.1 Mesoflavibacter profundi | reverse complement strand
CTATTTGTCAATGGTTTATACATGCTTTTTAAATCCATTAATATAGAGTTATTCCCCATCAATGAAGTAAAATCGTCTTCAGATAGGTGCTTGTACTCTTCATGACTAACCGCCAATACAACAGCATCATAATCTGTGGACACATTTTCCATTAAAGTTAGTTTATATTTATGGGCAACCTCATTTGGAGAAGCATGAGGGTCTACTATATGCACATTAACAGAGTACTCCATGAGCTCATTAATCAACTCAACAACCTTTGAATTACGTATATCGGCAACATTTTCTTTGAAGGTCATTCCTTTGACTAAGACTTTTGCGTTCTGAGGAGACTTTCCTTTTTGTATAAGCATTTGTATTAAACGCTTAGCAATAAAGGCGGGCATACCATCATTAATTCGTCGCCCACTCAAGATAACTTGTGGATCTATCCCCATTTGCTTGGACTTGTGTAACAAATAATAGGGATCTACACCTATACAGTGTCCACCGACAAGCCCTGGGGTAAATTTCAAGAAATTCCACTTCGTCCCTGCCGCATCTAATACATCTTGGGTGTTTATCCCCATCTTGTCAAAAATAATCGCTAACTCATTAACAAAGGATATATTCAAATCGCGCTGTGTGTTCTCAATAACTTTGGCCGCTTCAGCAACCTTTACTGTTGCCGCTTTATAAATTCCAGCTGTGATAATGGCTCCATAAACATCAGAAATCACCTCTAAGGCCTCTTCATCATTCCCAGATACTATTTTAAGAATAGTGGTTACTGTCCGCTTTTTATCTCCTGGGTTAATTCGCTCAGGCGAATAGCCAAACTTAAAGTCTTTGCCAGCTTTCAATCCTGACAACTCCTCTACGATAGGTATACAATCTTCCTCTGTACAGCCCGGATAAACCGTAGATTCAAAAACCACATAGTCCCCTTTTTTAATCACTTGACCAACCGTCCTAGAAGCGGAGAGCAAAGGGGTCAAATTAGGTACTTTGTGTTCATCAACAGGCGTAGGGACTGCCACCACATAGAAATTAGCTTCTCTAAGCTTATCCAGTTGAGTGGTAAACACTATATCACTGCCCTGAAACGCTTCCGTTTCTAGTTCTTGTGAAGGGTCTTGATGATTATTCATCATCTCTACGCGTTGCTCATTAATGTCAAATCCAATCGTTTTGAATTTTCTTCCAAATTCTAGCGCTATGGGTAATCCCACATAACCTAAACCTATCACAGCTATCTTATTTTCTCCTTTGGTTAATTTGTCTAACATAATTCTGGTCAAATTTTATGGACTATATCGTTTTCTAATTTATATTTTTCGCCACTTCCGGGGCAAACAGCTATACCTGAATCATCAAAAGTTAATCGTTCTCCAAAAGCACTCATCCAACCCAATTGTCTAGCTGGATTCCCCACCATAAGTGCATAAGGTTTAACCGCTTTGGTAACCACCGTTCCTGCACCTATAAACGCATATTCGCCAATGTCATTACCACAAACGATAGTAGCATTGGCGCCAATACTTGCGCCCTTTCGAACGACCGTCTTTGCGTATTGGTCTCTGCGGTTAACACCCGATCGAGGATTGATTACATTAGTAAACACCATAGATGGGCCCAAAAACACATGATCCTCTACCTCAACACCTTCATAAATAGACACATTATTCTGGACTTTTACATGATCACCAATCTTTACGTTGTTGGCGATAAAAACATTTTGTCCAAAACTACAATGTTCTCCAATAACAGCCTTTCCCATTAGGTGGCAAAAGTGCCAAACCTTAGTTCCTGCTCCAACAGTGCAGCCCTCATCTACTAAAGCCGTTTCGTGTACAAATACATCTTCCATCTATTCAATCATTTTACTAAAAACATCTCTAATCATCTCACCAATAGCCAAACAAGAGGTTGCTGCTGGTGAAGGTGCATTACATAAATTTATAATAGACTCGTTAGAAACTATCAAAAAATCGTCTAACAAGTTTCCTTCTTTATCAATGGCTTGGGCCCGAACTCCTGAACCCCCTCGCTTAAACATGTGTGACTCAACATTTGGAATCATCCGTTTAAGTGTTTGCACAAAAGCTTGTTTGGAAAAACTTCTATAGTATTCGTCTATACCCTTTCTCCAATGCTTCAGCCCTAGTTTTATTGTTCCTGGATAACCCACGATCTCCAAAAACTCTTTTGCATCAAAATCAAAGGTGTGATATCCTTCTTTTTTTAACGCTAGCACTGCATTGGGTCCCGCCTCTATTCCTCCTCGTTGCATCCGGGTAAAATGAACCCCCAAGAAAGGAAATTTCGGATCCGGAACAGGATATATTAAGTGCTTAACCAAATACTCATACGCAGGTTTAAACTCATAATACTCGCCTCGAAATGGAATAATCCTAAATGGCGTTTCAAATCCAGCCAACTGGGCTAGTTTGTCCGCATAAAGGCCCGCACAATTAATCATATATTTAGACACATAGATACTTTTACCTGTGTGTATTTTTATTCTGTTGTTTTGTTCGATTGATTTAACCTCCTCACCAAAGGCAAACCTTACCCCTCTTTCCTCTAATAGTTCTTTCATCTTCACTGCCATCGCCTTATAATCTACAATCCCTGATTGTGGGACATAAATAGATTGCAAACACTCTACGTGTGGTTCTATCTCCTGAGTGGCTGGACCGTCTAATATCTGAAGCCCTTTTAGTCCATTTAATTGACCACGCTCAAATATTCGATTCAAACCATCGATTTCTGCCTCATTTACCGCTACAATTACCTTTCCACAAACATCATGTGAAACATCGTGTTCTCGGCAAAAATCTAATAGATACTGATACCCTTTTTTACAATTCAAGGCTTTTGATCCTCCTGGTTTGTAATAAATTCCAGAATGAATTACCCCACTATTGTTTCCTGTTTGATGAAAAGCCACTTCAGGCTCCTTTTCTATAATCAACACCCTTAAGCTTGGATAGCGACATACTATTTGCCATGCACTTGCTAGACCCGTTGCACCCGCTCCGCATATGACTAAATCATAATCTTTACTCTCCATCTTTAAGTTCTTGTCCTGCAGCCCAAACTAACAAGGGTTCGGCACCTTGAATAGACCAATCGATACGACTGAACTCTTCCTCTTCATAAATCAAATACCTAACTTTACGCTTTATAATAGCTTCAATCTTGCCTATTAACTGAATTAAATAATCTTGATCCACCTCCCCAACTAAAATCAAATCTATTATATGAGAATCCAGGCCTTTGGCAAAGTTACCTGTTAAATATGCTGCTTGAAGATTTCCAAGTCTATTCAGTACATTATCAATTACCTTATCTAGCTCAATGTGCTTTATAACTAAGTTTCGAATAGTGTCAAATAAGGGATGCCCCGTATTAGCAGAATAATACTTTTTATTACCCTCCACCTCTGAGCTTAGCATGCCCGCTTTTTCAAATCGGTTAAGTTCTAAACGGATAGCATTAGAAGAATCCCCAAATTCTGATTCTAAAGCACGTAGATATGCTTTGGTTTTTGCATTAAAGAAAAACTTCAGTAAGAGTTTGATTCTTGTTTTTGAAGAGATTAGTGTTTCTATCATCAAATAACTGATTTAATCAGTACCCAAAAGCGGTTTTACACGCTTAAATCCTTAAATATCTGTCGATTGAGGTAATCGGCATCAAATTAACAAAAGATTGAGTAAAAAAATTACTCAATCTTGGTATTATTTTTTGAACACTAATGACTTGTCTTATAGATAAGATATACTTGGCCTCAACCACTTTTCTGCTTCTGAAAGTGATATTCCCTTTCGCTGCGCATAGTCCTTAACTTGTGATTTATCAATTAGGCCTAAACCAAAATATTTTGAAGAGGGGTGACCAAAATACCAACCACTCACGGAAGCAGCTGGATACATAGCATAACTTTCAGTAAGCGACACTCCGATTTGGTTCTCTACATCAAGTAATTCGAATAAACTAGCTTTTTCTGTATGGTCGGGACAAGCAGGGTAACCCGGTGCAGGTCTAATGCCTCTATATTTTTCTTTAATTAAGGCTTCATTATCTAATGACTCTGCCGTATCATACCCCCAATAGTCTTTTCGAATACGTTCGTGTAGATATTCCGCAAAAGCTTCCGCTAATCGATCCGCGAGGGCTTTCAATAAAATAGCATTATAGTCATCTTGGGTTTGATCAAATAAGGCTAATTGTTTTTCAATATTTAAGCCAGCTGTTACACAGAATCCCCCTATATAGTCTTTTACCTTTGTATCCTTAGGTGCTACATAATCCGCCAAACAAATATTTGGAATTCCCGCTGCTTTTGCGCCCTGTTGTCTTAAATGATGCAGATTTTTTAATACCGTTTCTCTTTTCTCGTCTTGATATACAATCAAATCGTCTTTTCCATTAGAATTTGCAGGAAAAAGACCAAAAACAGCCTTCGCAACTAACCACTTTTTGGAAATGATTTGGTCTAATAATTCCAAAGCATCTTTATAAAGTTTGGTGGCCTCTACACCATACTGTTCATCTTCTAATATCGCCGGAAACTTCTTACGCATTTGCCAGGAAGCAAAAAATGGAGTCCAATCAATGTAGTCTTTCAAGACATTTAAATCTTGGTGATCTATCACCCGGACACCAAGATGATTGGGAACATCTGGCTGATAGTCAGACCAATCGAATTGAAGTTTGTTTGCTCTTGCTTCTTCTATATCCAACAAGTTTTTAACCTTACCCTGTTTTGCCCTCAATGCTCTTAAGGACTCATATTCTTTTTTGACTTCTTGGATAAAGTCTATTCGTTGACTAGAGCTTGATGCGGTCAACTTTGAGGCTGTAGGTACTGCTCGGGAGGCATCTAAAACATGAATGACCGGCCCATCATAATGTGGCTCAATCTTAACAGCTGTATGCACCCTAGAAGTAGTCGCCCCACCAATAATTAGAGGCATTTTAAGCCCTCTTCTTTGCATTTCTTTTGCAATATCTTCCATATGGTCGAGAGAGGGTGTAATCAAACCACTCAGCCCTATGATATCAACCTGCTCTTCTATTGCTCGATCAATAATCTTAGACGACTCCACCATTACACCCATATCAATAATCTCAAAATTATTGCAGGCCAACACCACTCCAACTATATTCTTTCCAATGTCGTGTACATCACCCTTTACTGTGGCCAATAAAATTTTACCTTTGCTCCCTGATCCTGCAGAGGATTTTTGAGCCTCAATAAAAGGATTCAGGTAAGCCACCGACTTCTTCATTACCCGAGCACTCTTAACCACCTGTGGTAAAAACATTTTACCTGCACCAAATAAATCACCAACCACATTCATTCCATCCATCAGTGGTCCCTCAATAACCTGTAGTGGATGATCGAACTGTAAACGAGCCTCCTCGGTATCTTCAATGATATATTGATCAATCCCCTTCACCAAAGCATAGCTTAATCGTTCCGCCAAGGGCGCCTGCCTCCAAGCTAGGTCTTTTTCGTTTTTCTTTGTTTTAGACTGCACTCCTGAAGCATACTCTAACAGGTTTTCGGTGGCATTACTCTTCCTATTAAATAAAACATCCTCTACCCGATCTAGTAATTCTGGCTCGATGTCTTGGTAAACTTCAATCATCCCTGCATTCACTATCCCCATATCCATGCCTGCTTGAATGGCATGATATAAAAAAGAGGTGTGCATGGCCTCACGCACCACTTGATTCCCCCTAAAGGAAAATGAAATGTTACTAACCCCTCCACTGACTTTTGCACCTGGGCATAGCGATTTTATTTCCCGGGTTGCCTCAATAAAATGAAGAGCATATTCATTATGCTCTTCTATTCCTGTTGCGACAGCAAAAATATTAGGATCAAAAATGATGTCTTCTGGGGGGAAATTTAGTTCCTCTGTTAATATCCTATAGGCCCTTAGGCATATATTTACTTTTTCATCTTTAGTTTCTGCCTGGCCCTGCTCATCAAATGCCATTACTACAACCGCAGCGCCATATTTTTGAACAATACGTGCTTGTTGTTTAAAAACCTCTTCCCCTTCTTTAAGCGACAATGAATTAACTATACATTTCCCCTGTACGCACTTCAAACCAGCCTCGATGACAGAAAACCTACTAGAGTCAATCATAATAGGGAGCTTGGAGATATCTGGCTCTGCCATGATTAAATTCAAAAAGGTGGTCATCGCTTGCTCGGAGTCAATCAACCCCTCATCCATATTAACATCCAATATCTGTGCGCCCCCTTCCACTTGATCCACGGCTACAGATATGGCTTCTTCGTATTTATTCTCTTTGATCAATCGGGCAAACTTTCTGGAACCGGTTACGTTTGTGCGTTCACCAATGTTTATAAAGTTCGTGTTAGGTCTAATTTGAAGCGCTTCTAACCCGGAGAAAATGGTTTCTTTTTGTGTAATAACAGGCTTTTTTCTTGGCTTAATCCCCTCTACCGCCTCCGCAATAGCTTGAATGTGAGCAGGACTCGTTCCACAGCAACCTCCAACCACATTCACCAAACCAGCTGATGCAAATTCTTGTATCAAACCAGCCATCTCTTTTGGGCCTTGGTCATAGCCACCAAATTCATTAGGTAAACCCGCATTTGGATATGCCGTAATAAAGCTCGTGGAAACATCAGATAGGTTTTTAAGATAAGCGCGCATCTCTTTAGCGCCTAATGCACAATTCAAACCAATGCTAAACAAATCTCCATGTTTGAGCGAGGTATAAAAAGCCTCCACGGTTTGACCTGAAAGCGTTCTACCACTAGCATCGGTAATGGTGCCTGATATCATTACAGGTATGTCTAAGTTTCGCTCCTCTTTTATGGTTAAAATAGCATAAACCGCTGCTTTGGCGTTAAGGGTGTCAAAAACTGTTTCTATTAGCAGTATATCTACCCCTCCATCAATAAGTCCTCGCGTCTGTTCATAATACGCTTCCACCAAGTCATCAAAAGTTACTGCTCTATACCCAGGATTGTTTACATCAGGAGATATACTTGCGGTCCGAGTAGTTGGACCTAGTGCGCCAGCAACAAATCTAGGTTTTGAAGGGTTTTGAGTGGTATAAAGGACTGCCACCTCCTTGGCGATTTTCGCAGACTCTACATTAAGCTCATACACCAACTCTTCTAAATCATAATCCGCTTGTGATATACTGTTTGCGCT
>CAXQNQ010000093.1:0-10098 GCA_964225135.1 Mesoflavibacter profundi | reverse complement strand
CAAAAAACACTAACAATTGGAAGTTATTCCAAAATAATTTTATCAAAGCAGTCAATATGGTATATTTGTTTGCATCATAATCAGAAGCTTATTTTTATTTAATGCAGGTATTTCACAACCTTAAAGATTTAAAGACATTTAAACGTGCTGTTGTCACTATTGGCTCCTTTGATGGTGTGCATTTAGGACATCAAAAAATACTTGCTAAAGTTAGGCAATTAGCAATGGATTGTGGTGGTGAATCCGTTGTGATAACTTTCTACCCTCATCCCAGACACTTTTTAAATCCTAGAAGTAGGTCTCTTCAGCTGATTAATACCATAGAGGAAAAGAAAAAACTATTTGAACAATTCAATATCGATAACATGGTTATTGTGCCGTTCAATGAAGCTTTTGCCAATCAAAGTGCAGATGATTATATCATGAAATTTCTCTATGATCAGTTCAAACCCTCTTTTATTGTAATAGGATATGACCATCGCTTTGGAAATAAGCGAAAAGGAGATATAGAATACTTGAAAGGACATAGTCAAACCTTGGGATTTGAAATAGTTGAAATAGCTAGACAGGATGTAGATGATATTGGGATTAGCTCTACCAAAATCAGAAAGGCCATTAAAGCTGGAGATATTATACAAGCCAATAAACTTTTAGGTTATAATTTCCAACTAAGTGGACAAGTAGTTAGTGGAAATAAGATTGGTCGTTCCATAGGATATCCTACAGCCAATATTGAGGTACGGGATAAAAGGAAGATTATTCCAAACAAGGGGGTTTATGCTGTAAAAGTAACAGTCAAAGGACATTTGTATGAAGGCATGCTGTATATAGGTAGCAGGCCAACTATTGATAAAAAACAGAAACAAGAGTTAAGGATTGAAGTCAATATTTTTGACTTTGAAGGAGACATCTATTCAGAGCCTATTGATGTTGAGTTTATTGCTCAAACCAGAGGGGATATTAAATTTGAGCATATTGATGAACTCAAAGATCAACTTGGAAAAGATAAAGAGGCTTGTATAAGGATTTTAAACCAAGACCAAGAACAACTCTCTTTATTGGAAGAACAAATCAAAGATCCTTTTCCAAACGCAGTTGTAGTGATACTCAACTATAATACAGCTCACCATTTGACTCAGTTTCTACCTACTGTAATAGAACACACACCTAAAGAGGTAGAAATCATTGTGGTGGATAATGCCTCAACAGATGATTCTGTAGCAGTGATGAAGCAAGAATTTCCGGAAATTCGCTTAATTGTTAATCCAGAAAATTATGGTTTTGCAGGTGGGTATAACCAAGCCATTAAACGAATTGATTCAGAGATATTGGTACTATTAAACTCCGATGTTGAAGTTAAATCAAATTGGATAGAACCTGTTCTATCATTAATGAAGGAGGATGATTCAATTGCTGTGGCTCAACCCAAAATTCTATCCCAAAAAGATCCTAGCTCATTTGAATATGCAGGTGCTGCAGGTGGATTTTTAGATCAATTTGGATATCCTTTTTGTAGAGGAAGAATATATAGTGAAGTAGAAAAAGATTGGGGCCAATATGAAGAGCAAATGGATGTTTTTTGGGCAAGTGGCGCTGCCTTTTTTATCCGAAAAAAAATCTTTGATCATCTACAAGGGTTTGATGATTCTTACTTTGCGCACATGGAAGAGATTGATTTGTGTTGGAGAATAAAACGAGCAGGATATCGAATTGTTGCAGTTCCAAGCGCTCAAGTCTACCACTTAGGTGGTGGAACTTTAGCATATGGATCTAGTAGAAAAACGTATTTGAATGTTAGAAATTCCTTGTATACTTTGCTTAAAAATGAGCGTGGTTTTAGCTTGTTTAGGCATTTTCTAGTTCGTTTATTTTTAGATGGGCTGGGTGGGATTTTCTTTACGCTAAAACTTGAGTTTAAACATACTAGCGCCATCATAAAAGCACATTGGGAGGTATTTCCTAGAATTAAACAACGCCTAAGGCTTAGAAAGGTGGATGATAATCTTATTGAGCGGATTAGAATAGACCATAGCCAAGATGCCATAGGTAGATTTAAGGGTAGCATTATTTTGACTTTCTTCTTGAGTAATCGAAAGAAATTTAGGGACCTTCGAAACAGACCTTTCTAATAGTCTAGTCGTGTCGATCTAGTATTTCTTGTGCTTGCTCCCACTCTAACATAGCCTGATCAATATCTTGTTGTTTTGCCTTAATATCTTTTCCAAGGACTGCTGCTTCTGATGACATAGCTATCTCTGGATCAAATAGTTTTTCATTTAAGACAGCAATCTCTTGCTCTAGTTTTTCAATCTTCTTTTCTGCAGATGAAATAGTGCGGATTAATCTTTTTCGCTCTTCATATCCTAAGTCAGCAGAAAGACTAGGTTCTGAAGTAATACTTTGCTCAGGATTTTCAGTATTTAATTCCACATCCCGCATATTATCCAAAGCTCTTTTCTCTAAGAAAAATTCTACATCGCCTAGATATGTATGCAATTGACCTGCTCTAAATTCAACCGTTTTATCCGTCAGTCCTTTCAAGAAATCTCTATCGTGACTCACTACAATCATAGCTCCATCATATTTCATTAAAGCACGCTTCAATACCTCTTTGGACTGAATATCTAAGTGGTTAGTAGGCTCATCTAATAATAGTAGATTAAATGAACGAAGCAACATACAAGCTAGGGCTAATCTTGCACGTTCACCCCCTGATAATACAGACACCTTTTTATCAACATCTTCACCTGAAAACATGAAAGCACCTAGAATATTCCTCAGCTGAGTTCTCTTTTCAGCTGGACTATGCAACTCCATAGTTTCTAATAAAGTCAATGATGTATCTAAGGTATCCGATTGGTTTTGCGCATAATAACCAACTTCAACATTATGTCCTAGAATAGCCTCACCGCCTGTAAGCGGGACTTCATCAATCAATATTTTGGCGAGCGTTGTTTTACCTTGTCCATTTTGACCAACAAAAGCTACTCGTTCTGCACGTTCTAATTTAAAATCGACTCCTTTGAGTACTTGATTAGTACCATAGGTTTTGACTACTTGCTTAGCTTCAACTATTATTTGACCAGACCGATTTGCAGGAGGAAATTGTAGATTCATGGCTGAGGTATCCTCTACATCAAGTTCGATACGATCCATTTTATCTAATTGTTTTTTCATGGATTGGGCCATCTTTGTTTTATTAGCCTTTGCCATGAATCGATTAATGGTCCGTTCTTTTTGTGCAATAACTTTTTGCTGATTATCAAAAGCGGATTGCATCTTCTCTCTACGATCTTTGCGCAATTCTAGATATTCAGAATATGGTGCTTTATAGTCAAATATTTTTCCTAATGAAATTTCTATAGTTCTACTAGTTACTGCATCTAAGAATTGTTTATCGTGAGAAATCACAATAACTGATTTGGGATACTGTTGTAGGAATTTTTCTAACCAAACAATGGATTCTATATCTAAGTGATTGGTAGGCTCATCCAGTAATAAGTAATCCGGTCTGATTAGTAACATTTTGGCTAACTCTACTCGCATCTGCCATCCCCCACTAAAGGTTCCAATTTTTCTATTAAAGTCCTCCTGTTTGAATCCTAGTCCTTTAAGTATTTTTTCCGTATCTGCTTCTAGTGTATCATTACCCATGACATGTAAACGATCATTTAAATCAGTATAGGTTTGAATTAAATTCATATAAGATTCAGATTCGTAATCTGTTCTAGTTTGAATTTGCTGATCTAAATCCGCTAACTTTAGTTCTAGTTCTTGAAAGTTTTTGAAGGCAGATAATGCTTCCTCGATGACCGTATTATCCTCTGGTATATCGATGTCCTGATGCAGATAGGCAATAGAAGCGTTGGCTGGACTAGTAACCTTACCTGATGTTGGTGAAATATAAGAGGATAATATTTTTAGTATAGTGGATTTACCGGCACCATTTCTACCTACTAGACCTACTTTGTCTTTTTCTCTGATGACAAGATTGATTTCGTCTAAAAGGACGCGGTCCCCGTATTTAACTAAAATATTTGCAGCAGTAATCATAGGAGCTTAATTCTTCAGGGCACAAATATACAAGAAGGACAACAAATCCCACAGTGAGATTTAAAAATGGCTAATCCTTTAATAGAAAAAGAACCTTATTGCTAGCTTAGCGCCTTTCTCAAGGTAAATCCAAAGGTAGATCCTACTCCATGAGTGGAGCGAACGTTAACGGATTGATTATGCGCTTCCATAATATGCTTCACAATGGATAATCCTAGACCTGATCCACCACCCAGTTTACGAGAACGACTTTTATCTACTCGGAAAAATCGATCAAATACATGTTCTAAATGATCTTCAGGAATACCAATACCATTATCTCCTACCTCTATTAGGAGATTTTTATCCATGTCATATATACCTACACGAGTTGCTCCATCATCGTTTCCATATTTGATAGAATTAGTAATCAGGTTGGTCAATACTTGACGAATAGATTCACGATCGGCCTCCACCATTTTGGATAGATCAGCACCAGATTTAAATTCCAGCGTGATATTTTTCTTTTTAGCTTTGAACTCTAAATCTTCAAACACCTCTTCTACTAGAGTTTTAATATCAAACTTTTGAATTTCTAATACTAAGGTTCCAGATTCTAGTCTTGAGATTGCATCCAAACCTTCCAAAATCGTATTCAATCTACTTACATTTCTTACAGCCCTATCTAAATATTTATCTCGAATATTCAAGTCATCGATGGCTCCATCAATCAAGGTATCTAAATAACCCTGTATATTAAATACTGGCGTTTTAAGTTCATGCGCTATATCGCCAATGAATCGACGACGATATTCCTGCCACTCTGTTAACCGAGAAATTTCCTGTACTTGATCTTCCATCCATTCACTTACTTCATCTTCCACCTCCTTGATGACATTTGAATTTACATCAATACCTTGGACCGTTTCATCTGGATTAAGTTTGTGTTTACGGATCGACTTATAAATAACTTTGATCTTTCTAAATAAGTATTCGCGAATGAAGATGAGAACTACGACATAAACAACAATAAAAGACAGTGGTATTAAAATGGAAAGAAACAACCAGGCATTCAGGTTGGGAACAAAGAATGTAAATGTAACAAAGATTAAACCAATCAATGTAGTAATAATCAATGCCGAAAGGAAAGCAATTTGCCTAGGTGTTGGATTCTTAATTACCATTAAAACTCGAATTTGTAGCCGATACCTTTGATGGTTTTGATGTAATCAGAACCTACCTTTTCTCTTAATTTTCGAATATGAACGTCTATTGTTCTATTCCCTACAATAACATCTGTTCCCCATATTTTCCGAAATATTTCTTCTCGGGTAAATACTTTACCAGGTTTACCTACTAATAAACAAAATAGCTCAAATTCTTTTTTGGCTAATTCGATTCTTTCTTCTCCACGCGTTACAAGTACCTTTTCTCGATCAATGACCAAATCAGCGATTTGAATAATTTGATCTGGTTCATTAGAATCAGAGCCTTTTTTCCTTCGAAGTAAAGCTTTGATGCGAGAAGTAAATACCCTAGGACTTACGGGTTTAGTGATAAAATCATCCCCCCCAAGATCTAAAGCAGCTATTTGAGAATAATCTTCATCTTTAGCAGTTAAAAAAGTAATAATGGTTTGGTCGAATTTAGGATCTTTCCTCAACTCTTTACATACTTCAAAGCCATCCATTCGCGGCATCATAATATCCAATACAATAAGATCAGGAACGGTGGAATGCGCTTTTATCAATCCCTCTTCCCCATCAATGGCCACAGAAACCTCAAAGCCATCCTTTTCCAGATTATATTGTAAGAATTCTAGAATGTCTGGTTCGTCGTCTACGATTAAGATCTTAGTCATAAGATTTTGATTGTATTGGATTTAATGAATATACATACAAAAGAACATTAAAATTTATTAACTCAGTGTTAAATATTTAACCTAGACTTCTAATTGGATTTTTTCGAGTCATTATTAGCTTAATATCGTTCTACTTTAAACATTTAAAACAAAAAATCATTAAATGAGTAAAATAATTTTATAAATAAACAACATTTTGTTTTAAATATACTTATATTGTGATAAAATCATATAATGAAAAAGCAGCATATCAATAGGAAGCATAATTTTCCAGACGCAGACTTGTATCAACTCTCTGTAAATTCGATTAAACTAGCCAAGCGGGACTTAGACCAATTTAAATCCTATGGCTACTCAGAGGACAGGCTTCGTACCTTTTTTAATCTAACAGAACGATTTAAAGAATTGCCGGATGATGAGGAATTATTAGTTGATCAAATGTTGATGACTGAAAAGAAAAAAGAAGCAGCCGAGCAATTGAAATCTGCTATTCGCTCTTTGATGATGCGGGTAGCCATGAAGTATTCGAATAAAACGGGTCGTTACCGCAAATTTGGAACCTCCAAGATGAGTGATATGACAGATGCTCAACTCATATTCTGTGCAAGAAGAGTGGTTCGGGTAGCAAGGCAACAAGCTGACTTTCTAGATGATGTGGGTATCAATGATAATACCATTAGACGAATAAGTGAAGCAAGCCAGCGATTCGAAAATGCCGTAAATATTCAACATGACCGAGTAGCCAATAGAGATATAGCCGTTGAAACAAGAGTGCAAAAATCCAATAAATTGTATGAAGAGCTAATCATTCTATGCAATATTGGAAAAGATATTTGGGCGGAGCACGACCCTGCCAAATACGAACAGTATACTATTTACGAAAGTAATAATGAACAAAAGAAAGCGCGTAAAAAGGCAGCAGAAATATAAGTTGCCTTTTAAGGCTTTTGCTCAGCGAAATTTAAACTCACAGAATTAATACAATACCTTAATCCTGTTGGAGGCGGACCATCTTCAAAAACATGACCTAAATGTCCATCACAGCGTGCACATACCACCTCTACCCTATTCCAGCCGTATGAATAATCCGCTACCTCTTCCACATAAAGTGGTTTGATAGGTTGCCAAAAACTAGGCCAACCTGTACCAGATTTAAACTTTGTATCTGATGCAAAAAGTGGTAAATCACAGGCTGCACAAGTATATACACCAGTCTTTTTATTATCCCACAAATCTCCTGTAAAGGCGCGTTCTGTTCCTGCTTCTCTTAAGACATGATATTCCTCTTTATTTAACTGTTCCTTCCATTCCGCATCACTTTTCATGATCTTTATTACGGTAGCAGGAATAGTATCTGCTAATACCACAGCTTGACTTACTGCTGCATCTTTTTGATTATTGGAATTAGAGCATGCCGAGATAATAAAGCTTGACATCAATATTATTAAAATTCTCATCTTCTACTTTTTTGTCTAGGTTTAGTCCATTTTTCTTCTTCCGCATATTTGACTATCCACCTTGCTGCACCCATCATGGAAGTAAGTATCCCATATACTACTGTGAAAAGATTATACATGCGTCTGGTCAGTCCAGCATCACTAAGAGACTGATCCGTAAATTGTCCTATGATGAATATGCTGAGTACTAACAAACCTATATAGCTACCCACTGATCTTCTCCAATACCAACCATAGTTATTAACTTGAAAGCCCATCAGAATATTGAACAAAATAAAAATCATCAAAGTCAATAATCCAAATTGCCAAAATAGGGCCTGCTCATAGCCATTTGACTTAAGAACAATTTGGCTAATCAGACAAAACATAAGCAACAGGGTTGCCTGAAAAATTGGATTAGCTATCCATAACTTTGACTTATCCTTATTTTGCGTGGCTTTCATTCATTTATCAATTTTGCAAATAAATCATATTCTGTAGCCTCAATAATTTCTACTTCTGCAAAATCACCAAGTCTCACGTAATTATTGTCAGCATCTAGCAATACTTCATTATCTACTTCTGGTGAATCAAATTCGGTTCTCCCAATGAAGTGTCCTCCTTCTTTACGATCAAAAAGCACTTTTAGTTTCTTTCCAACTAGTGCCTCATTTTTTTCTAAAGAAATATGCTGCTGAACCTCCATTAAGCGGTTCGATCGATCTTGTTTATCCTCTGCAGAAACGTCATCCTCTACTTCATATGCGATGGTATTTTCTTCATGAGAATATTTAAAAACACCTACACGTTCAAATTTCATATCTGCTACAAAGTCACAGAGATCTTGGAATTCTGCTTCTGTCTCTCCAGGGTACCCCACTAAAAAGGTAGTTCTAATAGCAATACCTGGAACTCTTTTCCTAGCTTCAGCGATAAGTGATCTAGTTTCTTCCTGCGTAATTTGTCGACGCATCCGATTCAGCACATCGTTATTGGCATGCTGAAGCGGTATATCCAAATAATTACAAATTTCTTTTCGAGCTGCCATCACATCAAAGATCTCCAAAGGAAACTTACTCGGATAAGCATAATGTAAACGAATCCACTCAATACCTTCAACATCTGCTAAGGCATTAAGCAACTTGGGCAAAGCTCGCTCTTTGTATAAATCTAAACCATAATAGGTCAACTCCTGTGCAATGAGCATCAATTCCTTAACCCCTTGCTTCGCTAAATTTTTGGCCTCTATAACTAAATCTTCGATAGATCTAGAAATATGTTTTCCACGCATCAGTGGAATGGCACAGAATGAACAGGTCCGATTACATCCCTCAGAAATCTTCAAATAAGCATAATGTGGAAGCGTTGTAATCTTTCGTTGACCAATCAATTCATGTTTGTAGTCTGCTTCAAACTTTTCTAAAAGAGCAGGTAATTCCATAGTGCCAAAGTAGGCATCTACTTCATGTATCTCCTCTTCCAATTGATCTTTATATCGTTGAGACAAGCATCCCGTTACATATAACTTTTCTATTCCACCTTGTTTTTTAACTTCGGCGTATTCTAGAATGGTATTAATACTTTCTTCTTTGGCTAAATCAATGAAACCGCAAGTATTCACAATGACCACATTAGCGTCTGACCCATTTTCCTCATGCGTTACTTCAATCTCATTTCCTTTAAGCTGCGTAACAATATTCTCAGAATCTACTAGATTCTTTGAACATCCAAGCGTGATCACATTAACTTTATCCTTATTGGCGGACCTCGTCTTCATATATTCAGAATTAGTGTTTGCGCAAAGATAATCTTAATTTGTTCAATAATTATACTGCGCCAACAATAGTACCCTTTGAATAGATAAACAGCATAACAAATGAATCGGTTAACCTTTTGCATGTTTTTATTATTTACGACTTCGAATACATTTGCTCAAATCGGCATCTCCTATGGTTATTTAAATCAATCTTTTGAAGAATGGGAATCCTATGCAGCTTCAAATAATTTTCAAATAACTGATAACCAAAAATTATTCCAAGAGGGCCATAACTGGGGATTAGAATATTGGTTTAGGTTAAAAAACAAGCGTATAGAATTTACTCCAGAAATATTCTTCAACCATCAAAGGAGTCAATTCATAGGATTCCCACTAGATCTAACATCAAGTACGGTTAATCAATTAGATTGGAGCAGTAGGGCTTATGGAATAAACTTTAAAACTCAAATCTATTGGTTGGACCTAGAAGGAGATTGTGATTGTCCAACATTTTCTAAATCAGAGCCCTTTTTTAAGAGAGGATTCTACACTATCCTGGCCATAGGTGCTTATCAATTTCAAAACCAAACTAGCTTAATTACCCCGGCTTCCACAAGTATTCAAGCTCATAATCAAACCACTGGGAAACTCGGTGCTGGGTTAGGCCTAGACTTTGGACTAAGCAATCTAATAACCCTTAGTCCTTTTATGATTCATGAATGGCATCAGCCTCTAAAACTCGTTGAAGCAATTATACCTGTAGCTGCTGGTAATACCTGGACAGAGGATATTCAAGCTAACAGAACCGGGATAATGTTCGGTTTAAAACTAATTCTTCGATTTGAACAAAAACGATACTAAGCTACTTGCATAAAACCAAAACAATTCTTTGTACATTGACTCAAATTTAAGTTTCATCCCATTTTGGAAAGAAACCAACTTAAGCTTAGCCAGGATTTTAATTATTGTCTTGATCGATTAGAGACAAGTAATCAATCTATGTTCATCACGGG
>CAXQNQ010000092.1:0-8899 GCA_964225135.1 Mesoflavibacter profundi | reverse complement strand
CTCCAAAACAAAGTAAGTATTCAGTTTGGAATAGGGAATCAAATAATTCAGGAATTAAATCTTCATAAACTGTTACAGGTAAAGTAATAGTATCGTTACAAATATTTCCTAATGCGATAAGTGTAGAATTGAACGTTCCATAGCTCCCATAATCTATATCGTGTGGTCCTGTGCCTGCGTCAAATTCATAAAATACACCAGGCAATTGATCCATATCTGGATAAAAGATGATGCTATTATGGAGTGTAGATTCGTCTAAAACTTGCACAAGGGTTGTGTCACAAAGTGAAGGATCAACTTCAAAATCGGCAGTTGTGATTTGACAATTTTCTACTTTAATCTCATATTCTTTATATACAATAGATAAAGTATCTCTAGTAATGGTATCAATTTCAATAGCTTGGATTCCTACGAGGAACAACCCTATTGTTGAAGGGTTAATGGTTACCATTCCCGTTGTTGGATCTACATCAAATTGCGAAGGGAAAGGGTGTTGATCATTACCAAATTGATTGTCCACGTCATAAATAGGAGTTCCATTTTGGTCAACTTCCCATAAAATATTATTGTATGGAGGCGTCATGTTGGCAATCAAAACATCAATATCACAATCTGCATCATCAGGGTTGAAAAAAATGTCACAATCATCTCCATTAAAACCTTCAGCATAGGGTGTTATAGGCGCATAAGTAATGGTAGTGTTAGGAGCATTAGTGGTAACAGAAAAATCAATTTCTGATTCGTAATCTTTACAAATAAATAATTCTTCAAACTGCTCGAAGTGGGGTGCACTATGGTTGTTGTCTAAAGCGGTTTTATTAACGTGTACATACCAAACGATACCTGTATTATCAGGTTGTTGAATATTTGCAATGGTTCCATTTCTACAACAGCGTTGAGAACCTATGTGGTAACCAAACTGTGGAGTATTTGGTAGGGAAATAACCTTAGAGTAGGTAACAACTTCAAAGTTTAGAGTAGGTGCTCCTATGATACAAGGATCAACAATAGATACTAATTCAGTAATATTTTCTTCGATTAAGTTTATAGATTCTATGTCATAGAAATCGAATACTCCAGGAGTATTCTCCTCATATATATATAAATAGATGGTAGGATCAAAGTCAGTTTGATTGGGGTTGGTGCCAATATCGCGGTAAATTCGAAGGTTTATCCTGTAGTCATCTCCCGATACATGTTCATAGGTGATATCTCCTCCTACAATATGAGCCGCTTGAGCAAATTGAAAGCAAAAGATTCCAATAAGCAGTGTTAAAAATCGCTTTAAAGTGGAATGCTGTCTGAACAACATAGTCAATATATTTTGGATCACAGTAGTGTCCAATGTTTTTTGCATTTTACTATTGGTCATCACTGTTCAATTTTTCAATTTTCAATTGCTCTATAGTTACCTTACGTTCCTTAGAAGCTTTATGGCCGTACTTACTGAAAATACTATCCTCTCCGAAGGTATTTTCAAGTATGTTTTTCTCTTCACCAAGATTCAAAATCTCAAATTTCAACTGCCCCGTTTGAATATAAGGTTGCAGTGAACCGTTCTCATCCTTGTATCCGGACAGATATTGGATTACCGCATCATTTCTACGTGCAGACAATTTTTTATTATAATCATCAGCAGCTCTTGAGGAGGTGTATCCTGATATTTGTAGTGTCAAGGTATAATCTTGAGTGGTCTGTTCTTGAAAGAAAATTATCAAGTTGCTGAGGAAGATATTTAAGCTCTCATAGTTTGGCGTAACAGTTTTATCAAAAAAGAACTCCATACGCTTAGATTCTCGTCGAATCGTCAAGTTATCTGCCTCCGCATTATTGATTACACTAAGAATATTAGGGATCTCATCTAAGTAATTGAAATAAGATACCACATAGGATTCGATAGATTTTGTTGGATCACCTGCAGGATAAGCCGGCTTATTGTTATCGAAGAAGAGCTCTACAGGGAAGAAGTTAGGTAAATACGCTACCTCAACTTGTCTGTTTAATCTACAACCTCGTTCATTACCAGTGATTAACAACTGGTCTTTTTGCCCTATATATAAACTACTTTCGGGGAAAGAAGTAAAGTATTCATACTCTCCCGGTTCCAATTGAATTGTAAACTGATTAGTCGAACCCAAATCATGGGATAATACTAAATTTTGGTTCTGGTAAAAGTTAACCATCCCTTCTTTGACTATGCGCTCTCTCCCGGTTGATTTATTATTCGTAAACGAAACGTATTGATAGTCCACTTCAAATAAGCGCTTGGAAATATTAATTCTCCAATCCTTCTCTTTCCCATATCTATGGTCAATATTCAAAGTGTCCACAATCCCTTCGTAGGTATAGCTTACATAGTAATCCCCAGGAAGTATGCCTGGGTAATTCAAAATTCCTATGGAGTCATTCGTTCTCGTCATCACGACTTCACCTCTGTTGTAATTGTTGCGATAGTGTAAAGTGAAATCGATGACTTCTTCTGACTTTTCTCCACAAACATAAATATCTATTTCCAAGGGTTGAGGTAATTGATCCACTTCAAATAAATCACTACAACATAAGCCTTCTTCTCCAGGGAAAGGGGTGGCTTGCTCTCTATTGGAGGCAAAGAAGATTTGGTTGGTTTCCGGGTCAAAGTAATAACTTAGATCGTCTACCGAGCTATTTAGTGGAAGACCTGGATTAACAGGTGTAGACCATTGGCTATCTGACTTAGTTGAAAACAAGATGTCGAACCCGCCTAGTGTTTTATGTCCCTTGGAACTAAAGAATAAGCGCCCTGATACCACATCAAAAAATGGGCTGACCTCATCCTCATCGGTGTTGATTACCTCTAAATTGAAAGGTTCCCCAAAAGTGCTGTCCGTTTCGATTACACTCATCCAGATATCTCTCAGTCCTTTACCTCCTGCTCTATCCGATACAAAGTATAAGACATCTTTTTCTGTTTCAGGATCTTTCGCAATGAAAGGTTGGCTATTCGAAGAGTTTTCTAAGTTTATAGATGCTGGTAACTCCACCAATTCACCTAATTCATTTGCTTCAGAAATGGTCCTGGTGAATATTTTACAGTGGATATCATCTTCTTCCGTGTAAGTACAAACAGAAAAATAGAGTTTGTCTTGTTCGGTATTAATAGCTAGATGGCCTAAGTGTAGGTTCTCTAAATCAAGCGAAGCAACAATACTAGCATTGTTGGGTGTTCCGCGCTCAATTTTCATCAAGTTCCTTCTTCTATTTTCTTTTTGATCTATTTCAGGCGTTTCAAAAGAGGTGAAATAGAAAGAGTCCTTAATTATTCTAGGACTAAAGAGTGCAAATTCAGAGCTGAGATTATCTTCTAAGTGTTGGATATCTACACCAGCCTCTGGAGACTTAATAGCCCCCATAGCCCACTCACAATAGGAAACCTGTTCGAGTGATTTTTCGGCTAGACTAGGATTAGAGTCCACAATGATTTCTGCTGCAGAGAGAAAATGTTCTATTGCTTCACCATAATTCGTTAGGTTCTTATTGACTTGACCTAAATAGTAGGAGGCATCTGGAAATTTTCGTGTAGTATCAACTTTTTGGAGTTTATTCAGAGTTCTTTCAGCTGGGATATACAGATTGGTCCGATATTGAGAAATACCTAATTCATATTGACTTTTTAAATCTAGATCTCCGTCCAGACTAGCTTGCTCATAGTAGAAAACGGCATCAAAATATTGTTGATTGAGGTATGCTGCTTTGGCTCTGGCAAGTAACTCTCCTCTTTGAGCAAAGGAAGATATGCTCATTATGATAAAGAAGAATAATGTTATTTGGCCTTTATACATGTTAGATAGTTTAATAGGTGCTTTAAGGGTTAAAAAATATTACAGTTTGGTCTGAAAGGAGGAGCAACCAAACAATTGAATATTCGCTTTCTGATAAATAACTCCGGTCCACCTCTTCTATTATTTGCCTCGCTAAACTTGGAGATATTAATATCAAAGGCAAAACCCACATCTACTCCTTTTACACTAGCTGTAATGGCTGGAATAATTGCATCTACTATTTTATTGGAATCAATACTCGGGTCAATTCCATTGTCTAATGACCAAAGTCTAACTCCTGTGGATAAGCCAAAACTTATGGGATTGTTTTTAGCATCTTTCATATGAAAAACCAATCCTCCATCAAAAAGGGATTCAAAGTAGGTATTTTGAAATTCAGCAAATGCTTTAAACCTCAAATCCACACTACGCGTAAGTTCAATAGTAGGAACCATGTATAGTGTATATCTGAAACCTAACTTGGAAGTATAGTCCTGCGTGGTAAATGCAACGTTTGGCCGAGTTAGATTATATATCGCTCCACCAAAATTTAATGTGGATCTACCTTGTCTAGTGGTTACACCCTCATCGTTTACAACTTTGGATTGTTTGCCATAAAAATTAAAACCTAATCCAACAGTTTCGAAGTTAGTTGAAAACATATCTGGGATACCTTCTAGTGGTATGGATGAGTCATAAATCTGTAGAATAGGATCATACTGGTTCCCCGCAGATAGTAATCCTGATTCGAAGGATCTATTATTGAATCCACCTAAAGCCCCAAGCGTAAATCCAATTTCTTCAGCCATTTGATAGGTGTAGGAAAAAGAACCTGAAACTTGTGTCAATGTAAGATTAGATGCACCTGCATCATCATTCATTATGCTAAATCCATAGCTCCATTTGTGCTTATTGGAGTTGTCACAAGGATTAATTTTAGCTTCATAAGAGGCAAATATCGTTCTGAAAGGGTTGATCAAACCTCTTGTCCATTGTTGCTTGGCCTGAATGGAAATCCGTCCAGATTCGACACCTGATGCGGTTAAGGCAGGATTAATAATCAGGTTGGCATTATCAAATTGAGAGAAGTGTACATCTTGGGCATGTACGCATTTAGGTAGAATAAGCGGTGCTAGGAATATAAAAATCCAAGCAAGTCTGATAGCTTTACTGTTCAAAATCAAGTTTTTTTGGACATGAGCGATAGCTCAATTGATTCAGGGGGAATTATCCCAAAATTACTAATAATTAAGGACTTATGAAATAGTTTGACAGTCCAGAGCTATACTTTAACTTGTTTGTTATCCATCATGTTTGTGTAGTAGTCCATAGATAGAGCAAACAATAAAATATATTTAACAAATTAAATAAAATTATATTAATAACTAAACAAGGTATAATAGAATACTATTTGTAAGCTGAACTTGCTTTTAATTTAGCGTAATTAATAGCATTTTTTTGTTAGTCTGCTGGTTTGGATAATGGATTGATTAGACGTTTGAAATTGGATTAAATATACCCCGTCTGGAAGGTCATCTATAAAGAATGATTCGTTTTCGAAATATTCAAAAGACTTTATTGGGTTACCCACTAAATTATATAACACAATGGATTTCAGGTCTTTATGGTTGGTTACATTGAAATAATCAACAGCTGGATTTGGATATGTGTTGATTGTTGGATGAGGCGTTTTGGTTTCTACAAAAGCGAAACTAAGATTGAAAAGTAAGATCAAAAAGAGGGATAAAAACTTCATGCTATAAATTACAAAAAAAGCGTATAGCATTGCAAGAAAAGACCCGACACATGATCAGTATCGGGTCTATATTTTATTTTTCTGACTCTTCTTTGAAGTAAGCTAAAAACGCATCTAGGTCCATAGTTCCCACATCACCTGTTCCTTGTCGGCGAACTGACATAGTACCACTTTCTGCTTCTTTCTCTCCAATAATGAGCATAATTGGAATTTTACTCGTTTCCGCATCTCGGATTTTTCGTCCAATTTTTTCACTTCTATCATCAATGAATCCAGTAATACCATGTTTGCTTAGCTCCTGCCTGATTTCAGTGGCATATGCATTAAATTTATCACTGATCGGAAGTATCGCAAATTGCTCAGCAGCTAACCAAAGTGGAAACTTGCCCCCTGTATGTTCAATTAAAATGGAGATAAATCGCTCCATAGAACCGAAAGGCGCACGGTGAATCATAACCGGTCTGTGGGGTGCATTATCAGATCCAGTATATTCTAGTTCAAAACGTTCTGGTAAATTATAATCAACTTGAATAGTACCTAATTGCCATGATCTACCTAAAGCATCTTTAACCATAAAATCAAGTTTAGGGCCATAAAAAGCAGCCTCTCCATACTCAGTAACTGTTTTCATTCCACTTTCTGCAGTAGCTTCTATTATGGCATTTTCAGCAGCTTCCCAATTTTCATCCGACCCAATATACTTAGAAGGATTGTCCGGATCTCTTAATGAAATTTGAGCAGTGAAATCACCAAAGCCCATTTTATTAAGCACTTTTGTGGTTAGATCTAGTACGTCTAGAAATTCATCTTTCAATTGGGCTGTAGTACAGAATATATGGGCATCATCTTGGGTAAAGCCACGAACTCTTGAAAGTCCATGTAGCTCCCCACTTTGCTCATATCTATACACCGTTCCGAATTCTGCAATACGAAGCGGTAAGTCCTTATATGATTTTGGCCTATGTGCAAATACTTCACAATGGTGTGGGCAGTTCATTGGTTTAAGCAAGAACTCTTCACCATCTTTTGGTGTATTTATAGGCTGGAAAGAATCCTCTCCATATTTTTCGTAGTGTCCAGAGGTTTGGTATAACTCCTTTTTTCCAATGTGCGGAGTAGTAACCATCTTATATCCACGCTTCTCTTGCTCCTCTTTTAGGTAGTTCATCAACTTTTCTCTTAGGGCATTTCCTTTTGGTAGCCAAATAGGAAGACCACCGCCAACTCGCTCAGAGAACATGAACAACTCCAATTCAGAACCTAACTTACGGTGATCACGCTTCTTAGCTTCTTCCAATAAGTGGAGGTATTCTTTTAATTCTTTGTTTTGGGCAAAGGAAATACCATAAAGACGAGTCATTTGTTTCCTGTTCTCATCTCCTCTCCAGTATGCTCCAGCAAGACTCATGATCTTTAAAGCCTTAATTTTTCCAGTATCTGGAATATGGGGCCCTTTACATAAGTCTACAAAGTTACCTTGCTCGTAAAAGGTGATGTTTCCATCTTCAAGGTCTTGAAGCAATTCTAATTTATATTCATCTCCTTTTTCCTCGAAATAGGCTAGTGCATCAGCTTTGGAAATTTCTTTTCGGATATAAGGATTTTTCTGCTTGGCTAGCTCCTTCATTTTTTCTTCAATCTTACCGAAATCGTCTGAAGAAAATTTGTGCTCGCCAAAGTCAACATCATAATAAAATCCTTTATCAATTGAAGGGCCAATACCCAATTTTACTCCAGGGTATAATGCCTCTAATGCCTCCGCCATAAGGTGAGCGGTAGAGTGCCATAGTGTGGACATTCCTTCTTGATCTCTTGAGGTATGTAAAACCAAGCTGGCATCTGTTTCAATAGGCATAGTTGCATCGCATACTACACCATTTACACTAGCGGCTAATACATTTCTAGCTAAGCCTTCACTAATCGATAGGGCTACATCCATTGCTGTACTTCCCTTTTCAAAAGTTTTGACAGATCCGTCTGGTAATGTAATGTTTATCATTGTCCTGAAATTGCTTGGTTTATTGAACACGTGTGCAAATATAATCTAGGTAAAATAAAACATTACATTTTCAATATATAAATTATGTTTTACTCCAGATAAAAGTGCGGTTTCTTTTACGATGGTTTGAAAATCAGACAGCTGAATCCAAAAAACTAACAAATCGAGTCATTTTCAGAAAGATTGTATTTGGAGAAAAATTTTGTCGCCATATTTGAATCATGCTTCTGTAGAGAAGTATATCAACCTAATAAAAATGCTCTTCGGAGCGCAATATATTTTTAAAGACTTAATGAGATTGGGGTACGCTCAATATAGATTTGAAGTTTTTTTAAGGGGGAAAGCTTTAAGCTTTTGGAACTTCAACTAAATCTATTAGAGAGCAATTCGTTTGCTGGTAGGATCTAATTCCACCAGCAAATTTTTTTTTATACCTATACCTACTTAAATTAAAAGAAAAAATGCGCGCATCCTACCTTTTTTTCTTTCTATTTATCTGTCTGCTTTCTTGTCAATCACCACAAAAGTCTGCACTCGACTATGTTAATCTATTTATAGGTACAGGGGGTCATGGCCATACACACCCTTCCGCCACGGTACCTTTTGGAATGATGCAATTAGGACCAGATACAAGATTGGAAGGCTGGGACGGTTGTTCAGGATATCATTATTCGGATAGTATTATTTATGGATTTAGCCATACCCATCTTTCAGGTACAGGTGTTGGTGATTATAATGACTTACTTATAACACCATCCACCTCCACAAATTATTTGTTGGATAAAACAACCTTGGCATCCACTTTTTCAAAAGCTAATGAAAAGGCTGCACCAGGCTATTATCAAGTTTTGTTAGAGGAGGAGAATATTCAGGTTGAATTAACCGCATCAGAACGTGGAGGTATACATAAATACACCAGCTTGGATGGAAGTCCTATTTGGGTTGCCCTTGATTTAATGCATAGAGATGAATTACTAGATGCCTCTTTTACTCAAGTTAATCAACAAATGATTACAGGAAAACGAATATCCAATGCGTGGGCCGAGGAACAACATTTTTATTTTTGTATTCAGTTTTCAGAACCCATCCGTCTAATCAATTACGAAGAGCAAGGGAAAAAGGCTGCGGTATTATTTGAAAACAATCCAACCTCTGTCGAATTGAGAGTGGCTATGTCTGCTGTTGATGAGTTAGGTGCAGTAGCTAATTATAAAGCAGAGTTAGAAGATAAAAGCTTCGAAGAACTGCGTAGCTCAGCATCGATTTTATGGTTGAATCAATTGGATAAGATTCAAATCTCGGCTTCTGAAGAGGTACTAACCAATTTCTACACAGCTATGTATCATG
>CAXQNQ010000091.1:0-4200 GCA_964225135.1 Mesoflavibacter profundi | reverse complement strand
TATTTTTACTGTAGCAGATCAAGTAGGCTATTTTGAACTGTTTAATAATTATCCACTAGATTCTATTCAAATCATTTATCCTGCTGCCATTCAAATGTTAGATGGCACCGGTGATGTGATAAGCTTTGGCAGCGATGAACAAATCTGTGCGTTTATCGAAGATTGTGAATAAACATACTTAGATATAAAGGAATGATCCTCCGGCTAGTGTCGGGGGATTTTTTTTATATTAAAGTATGAAAAAGAAACTAGTCAACGTCCAAAACGGTTTTCGTTATCAGTATGGTGCCTGGGTGTCCAGTCGTAGCTATCCAATTTCTTAGGTAAAAATCTCAGGAGAAAAACGATCAGTCAGAGAGAGGAACATCACCATTGATGTGGAGACTATTCCTTTTGAAGCTGAATCCCCTATTTTAGTAGTGTTTGATGAGAAATTCATTCCAGCGTAAAAAAGGATCTCAATTGGGATCCTTTTTTATTGAATGATATTAATCAATCCTTCTAAATCCATTATGGTTATTAGACTACCCTTAACTTGAATAAGCTCCTCTTCCTTAAAAGAGGAAAGCACTCGAATTACTGATTCTGGGGAGGTGCCTACCAAACTGGCCAATTCTTCTCGTTGAATAGAGATAGAGAATGGCGCTTCTTCGTTTAAACTATATTTGTTATATAATAGTAAAAGGCTATCAGCGAGTCGTTTTCTAACTGAATTATAAGCTAGGTTTAGTAATTCCTCTTCCTTGTCTAAGATATTTCCCGAAAGGATTTTAATAAAAGCAAGCGCTATTTCTTGATTTTGGAACATGAGTTTATTAAAATCTTCCTTCTGAATTCGATAGACAGTGGTTTCTTCCATAGCAATGGCAGAATCGGCATAATTACAATTCTTAATCAAGGACATATATCCAACAAAGTCTCCAGGTTTAAAAAGACCAGTTGTGAATTCCTTACCTAATTCATTCTTTTTGAAGGTTCTTATCTTACCTTTCTCTAAGAAATACAAAAAGTATGCAGCATCCTCTTCATGAAAAATGATCTCTTTCTTCTTGTATATTTTGGGCTTGCTTGATTTAGCGTGTAGAGTAAGTTCTTGAATACCTCGCGTTGCATCTATAAATTGAACTAAGCCATTTTTATCTTTAGTAAAATCTTTTTGGAGTGTTTTACTTCTTTTGATTCTTGTCTCTACTACATTAAGTAATTCCATTTCTTGGAAGGGCTTGGTTAGATAGTCATCTGCACCAAGGTTCATGCCCATTCTGAAATCTGTTTGTTCTGCTTTGGCTGTCAGAAAAATAAAAGGAATCTTTTTGGTTTTTTCGTCTTTACCTAACAAGTAAAGTACTTCATAGCCATCCATAACTGGCATCATAATATCAGAGATTATTAAATCTGGAATGATTTTTTTTGCAGTTTTAACCCCCTCTTTTCCATTGGATGCCGTGTATACTTTATAATTAGCTAATTCAAGTATTTCTGCGATATTTTCGCGCATATCGTCATTATCTTCTATTAACAAGATGGAGTAATTCATGATTTATTTTTGTTTTGCGGAAATTTGAGTTGAATATGTGTGCCTGAATTTTCAACACTTTGGATAGAAATTTCTCCACCCATCAACTCCGTATATTTTTTGGTTATGCTAAGTCCCAATCCAGTACCTTGAATGTTGAGGGCATTTTGGGCTCTAAAAAACCGTTCATAGAGGTGTTCTTGCTCAGAAGCGGGAATCCCTATTCCTTCATCAATAACATGGATGGTGAAAGCGTCTGCGGTTGCATCAACTTTCAAAATAATCTCTTGCCCTTGATCTGAATATTTACTTGCATTACTAAGGAGGTTTATGATCGCATTACCAAGAAGTTGTCGGTCAAGTTTGACCATATGTATATCTCTAACGGGTGAAAAGTGGATTTCCTGATCTTTTTTCAATACACCTCTTAAATCTTCTATGACTTGTGCGCAAATATGATTTAGATCGAATGATTCCTCTTTGATTTCAATGCGTCCTGATTCCAGTTTTTCTACGGAAAGGAAATCATTAAGAATTATAGTCAAGTTGCTAATAGAGGATTTTATTCTATTGATATGTTTATCTCTTTTTGGTTGTTCTTCTTCTTTGGTATATCTAGAAATAAGAGAAACAGAGGAAAGTATGGTGCTTAGCGGAGTTCTAAATTCATGTGATGCCATAGAGACGAATCTAAATTTCATTTGATTTAGCTCTCGTTCTTTCTGAAGGCTTCTGTTGATTTCAATTTCAGCTTGTTTTTGTTTGGTGATGTTCTTTATGATGGCTAATATTTTGAGAATAGTACCATCGGGTTCTGCCAATGGTGTAGTATCGAGTGTATAAAATCTATCTTTTATTTTTATGTTTATGCTAGAGGGTTCACCGGAAAAAGACTTCCCTAAACAAGACTTAACTTTGTCATGCTGGCTAACTGGAATTTGGGCCAAAAAATTTGTACCAGTAAGTGATTTAGCAGAATGATTTGAACCTAGCAATTCCTTTCCCTCTACAAAAAGATAATTATAGTCTTTGTCAAATACATTGATGGATCCATCAGGGAAATTCTGTGCAATGGTGCTATACAATTGTTCACTCTTTGAAAGCTGCTCCGTTCTTAGTGCAACTCTTTGTTCAAGCTCCTCGTTGAGTTTTAGGATTTTTTCTTCCTGAATTTTTCTTTCCGTTACATCAGTAATCAATGCGATAACAAAAGTTTCGCCATCTGCTACGAAATGGTTTAGACTGATTTCTACTGGAAAAAGATCTTCTGATTTAGTCTCAGCTTCAAGATGCAGTCCCAAGCCCATATATCTTGATTTTGGTGCTTGAAAATACATATTCAAATGCTTGGTGTGTTTCTCCCGGATGGCTTTGGGGACAAGGATGTTGAGATGTTGTCCAATCAATTCACTTTTAGAATACTCAAACATTTTTTCAACGCGTTCATTGGCCATTTGAATAATCCCGTGGGTATTCACTACAATGATTCCCTCTCCAGCTGCTTCAAATAATAATCCAAATAATTTTTCCTGATTAAAATTCATTCTGAAATATATAGTTTTTAAATCAATTGAATAACAAAATGGAGTCGACGAATTAATGGAAGAATTAAAAATAAAAACATGATATAAATCTGTTTTTAAACTAATAACACTCAATAATGAGGAGTTTTTTTCTCCTTTACTTTGTAATTATGCAAAACAATTCACACGCTCAATCTATAAACCATTTTTGTTTTAATTGCAGTGATGTTTGTGTTGATCCAAACAAATACTCTTACAATAACATTAATTTTTGCTGTACGGGTTGTCAAATTGTCTACGAATTACTCAAGGCTAATAATTTGAGTAATTATTATAAAATGGAATCTGCTCCTGGTATAAAATTTGAAATACCGGATGCAGATTCCTTTTATTTTTTAGAAGACCTGACATACGGAAACAATTTATCCGCTTTGAAAATCAAGATATGATTCGAGCGGAATTTTTTATTCCACAAGTTCATTGCAGTTCTTGTATTTAGACATTAGAGCATTTGGATAGAATTCATTTAGGCATAACAAATACGCAAGTAGATTTTCAAAATAAAAAGCTAGAGGTATTTTTTAGGAAAGGATTTGACTTTGAGTCAGCTATTAATATTTCTTTTAAAGAATTGAATGCACAATTCGAAGAATTGGATAAACAAGCACTAGATTATTTCTATTGCAGTTTAGGTTATCGTTCAGCAGTGGTAGCATCAATTCTTAAGCAACAAGTTTTAGAATCTGTAGTCAATATTAAGATAGGATATCAAGCATTGAGCCAACTATCATTGGCATGCAGCCGAACTTAGGAATAAAATATAAGCTCCAATTAGAGGAAGTATTAATGAAAATATAGGGGAGGTGATTTTAAGTTTATAATCAATTTTGTTTTGCAAGTATTACCCACCTAGGTGGGTAATCGATTTGAGAGGTCTTACCCATGCCGTAAAGTCGGTGGAATAAGGAGGTAAGCCTCTTTTTTATATGTAAAAATGTTTAAGAAATTTCTTGTATTAAAAAGTTATTATCCTCATATGCAACGAACAAAACTTTGATTCATATAGTATTAATGTAATCGACTAGTTTCTAGTACATTAATAATTTGTGATGAATCGAATCTTTAAAAGTGTTTTATTCCTAACCGCTATAATCAGCTTCT
>CAXQNQ010000090.1:0-4002 GCA_964225135.1 Mesoflavibacter profundi | reverse complement strand
TCTCACCTGAAAAATCAAAGGTTGTACAAAACCTTAAAGCTGAGATGAAAAAGGTGGATGAAGTGCTTTTAGCAACGGATGAAGACCGTGAAGGAGAAGCTATTTCTTGGCATTTGTGTAAGGTGCTAAAGTTAGATGAAAAAACAACTAAGCGAATTGTCTTTAGAGAAATTACTGCTTCTGCAATTAATAAAGCCATACAGAATCCAAGAACCTTGGATATCTCATTGGTAGAAGCACAGCAAGCTAGGCGTTTATTAGATCGTCTAGTGGGTTTTGAACTCTCAGAAGTGCTATGGCGAAAGGTAAAGGGTAATTTATCTGCCGGTCGCGTTCAGTCAGTTGCTGTAAAACTTATTGTCGATAAAGAGCGAGAGATTAATGCATTCGAAGCTACTAACTTCTATAAAATAACTGCTTTGTTCTTGGTGGAAAATCAGAATGGAAACCAAGTTGAGTTAAAAGCAGAACTTAAGAGGAGAATAGAATTGGAGGAGGATGCTAGAGCTTTTCTACAGACTTGCCGAATGGCATCATATAATATTAGTGATATTAAGGTTAAACCACTTAAGCGTCGACCTACAGCGCCATTCACTACTTCGACACTGCAGCAAGAAGCTAGTAGAAAACTAGGTTTCTCTGTTAAAAGGACGATGTCAGTAGCACAAAAACTTTATGAGCAAGGATATATAACCTATATGCGTACGGATTCTATCACTTTAAGTGATACCGCTCTGAATGCCATCGAGGATCATGTGAAATTGAATTATGGAGCGGATTATCATCAGCTGCGCAGGTTCAAGAACAAGAACCAAAATGCCCAAGAAGCACACGAGGCTATTCGTCCTTCCTATCCTGAAAAGAAAGATTTACCTTCCGATAATGATCAAAAGCGCTTATATGATCTAATCCGTAAGCGTACAATAGCCTCACAAATGGCAGACGCAGTTATTGAAAAAACTACTGTAGATATTGCTATTTCTACCAATAGAGATGATGTATTGACGGCAGAAGGAGAGGTTGTTAAATTTGATGGATTCTTGAAAGTATACATGGAGGGTAAAGATGAGGATGAGGATACTAAAGGGATGTTACCTCCGTTGAAAAATGGTCAATTGCTTAACTTCCAATCCATGGAAGCCATAGAGCGATTCACCAAGCCACCTGCAAGATATACAGAGGCTACTCTTGTAAAGAAATTGGAAGAACTTGGTATAGGCCGCCCTTCTACCTATGCCACCACTATTGGTAAAATAATGGAAGCAGGGAAAGGATATGTGGTTAAAGATTCTAGAGAAGGAGTGGAGCGCGCTTTCAAGGTTATGCGTTTAGATCCTGCTAATCATATTGAGGAAGAGCAGCAAGAAGAACGTACAGGAGCAGTACAAAATAGATTGTTTAGTACCGATATGGGACTGGTAGTAACAGATTTTCTTGAAGAACACTTCCAACAAATTATGGACTTTGGGTTTACCAAGGAAATGGAGGAAAAATTCGATGATATTGCTAGAGGAAAAGAAAATTGGGTAGAAATGCTAAATGGTTTCTATCATGCTTTCCACCAAATTGTTGAAGATACCAAGACCAACGCTAATCGGGCATCTGGAGAACGCATACTTGGAAAAGATCCAGAAACAGGCAGAACGGTTTTGGTAAGAATGACTAAGTTTGGTAGAGCAGTAGTACAAATTGGAAAGAGAGAGGAGCTAGCTGAGGATGAGAAACCTAAATATGCGAATCTACAAATGGGTCAATCTCTAGAAACCTTAAATAATTTAAAAGAAGCGCTTGAGCTATTCCAACTACCCAAGACTTTGAGCTCTTTTAGAGGAGAAGAGGTTGTTGTTTCTTCAGGAAGATTTGGACCATATATTCGTTATGGAGAAAAATATGTTTCTATTCCTAATACTTTTGATCCTATGCAACTTACTGACCAACAAGCAGTGGAGTTGATAGAACAAAAGTTGAAAGAGGATGCGCCAGTAGCTACCTATCAAGGGATGGATGTTACACAAGGAAAAGGAAGATTTGGTCCTTTCTTAAAATGGAATAAGATTTTTATCAATATTCCACGTAAATACGATCCAGATAATTTGAGTAGTGATGATATCAATGAATTGATAGCAGCAAAAATTGAGAAAGAGGCTAATCGCTATATTCAAAGATGGGCAGACCTTGATTTGGCTATTGAAAATGGTCGTTGGGGACCTTTTATTCGATTCAAAAAGAAAAGTATCAAGCTGCCTAAAGGTAGTGACGGCAAGCGCATGACAGGAGATGAAGCTCTTTTACTAGAGTTAGATGAAGTAAAAGCATTAGTGGAAGCTGAGATCCCAAATGCTTTTGGAAAAAAGAAAGCTCCAGCTAAGAAAAAGGCTGCAGCTAAAAAATCAACGAAGAAAAAATAGAACTGCACAGCAGTTCTATTTTTTTTGTGCTATCAATGCAAATACATGTGGGAATTGAAGGTCTGTAATGCTGTACACATACTGGCCAGCGGATCGCTCTTTCATGTTGTCAAAGCAGTTATAAGGAGAATAATCATACTCACTCATATGCTTGATTTCCATTCCGTTATTCAAAAGTGCTTGGATGACTTCAGAAATGGCATGTATCCAAAAGTATTCTTCCAATGCTTCTGTTTGTTCATCTGTGGCATAGGTGCTGGATACATGCTCTAGATAAGGTTCGCCCGTATTGAAATAACCATATTCTATTTGATGGTTTTCCCAATTATACATATACAGGACTGGATGAAATTCTGCCATAATTAATTGTCCACCAGATTTTAGCGATTGAGCAATAATATTGGCCCATAAATCAAGATTAGGTAACCAACAGATTGCTCCATAAGAAAGGAATACGATGTCATATTTATCCTGAATATGATGCAGTGTGTCATATACATTGGCATGGATAAAGGTAGCATCTATGCCTAATTCTTGAGCTAGATGCCTTGCAGCTTCAATACCCGTCTCTGAAAGGTCAACTCCGGTTACTTTTGCGCCCATTCTCGCTAAACTCAAGCTGTCCTGCCCAAAATGGCATTGCAGATGTAATATATTTTTACCCTGAATATCTCCTAATAAAGCTAATTCAATAGGATTAAGACTAGTTTCGCCCCGCCGGAATCCCTCCATGTTGTAGAACTCAGAATTAAGGTGCGTCTGTGTTCTACTATCCCATAACTTTTTGTTGACCTCGAAGTATTTTTTCATTTTTACTGTGATAATTTTAACCAATTGGGTATTTATGCATTAATATAGATAGATATTTGAATAAAATAGAAATGATATGGCAGACGAAAAACAAGGCAATAAGCTAAATATTGAAATACCAGAAGAGATTGCAGAAGGAACCTATTCCAATCTGGCGATTATTGCTCATTCAAACTCGGAGTTTGTAATCGACTTTGTTCGTTTAGTACCTAATGTACCTAAAGCAAAGGTGAAGTCAAGAGTAATATTGACACCTGTGCATGCTAAGAAGCTCCTACAAGCATTACATGATAATGTAAATAAGTATGAAGCTCAATTTGGTGAAATTGATGCGAATACAGGCGGTAATATGCCTCCATTCAATTTTAATATGCCTAAAGCTAAAGCATAATCAAAAAAAGCCAAGTCTTCATAGACTTGGCTTTTTTTAGAATAGTCCTCCTGGCTCTACAGGTTTACTAATATTTAAGTGGTCATAGGCTTTTTGTGTTGCAACTCTACCTCTAGTTGGTCGCTGTATGAAACCCTCCATGATTAGGAAGGGTTCATGCACTTCTTCTATTGTTCCTGCTTCCTCACCAACAGCGGTTGAAATGGTTGAAATACCTACAGGACCCCCATTAAACTTATGAATAATGGCTTTCAATATTTTATTATCCATTTCATCTAAACCATAGCTATCAACGTTCAATGCAGTTAAACCTATCTGTGCGATCGATTTATCAATAGTTCCATCGCCTTTTATTTGGGCGAAGTCCCGTACTCTTCTTAACAATGAATTTGC
>CAXQNQ010000089.1:0-5608 GCA_964225135.1 Mesoflavibacter profundi | reverse complement strand
GTGGTTCTCCACCTTCAATACTTACGGAATACACACAATAGCTCCCAGTTCGATTGGATGAAAAGGCAATGTGCTTGCCATCAGGAGAAATATGAGGAGCACGTTCTACAGCGGCAGTACTGGTAATACGCTTGGCTTGGCCGCCTTCGGTGGAGCTTACCCAAACATCGCCTCCATAGATGAAGGCTATATGTTTTTCACCTAAGTCTGCCTGTTGAAGCAGCAGTGTGCCTTGCGCATGATTGGAACCTATCCATAAAAGGGTTAAAAGTAATGATGTGAGCAGTCTATACATAATGCGAGTTTGATTTGCAGTTTAAAAAGATGATCGTATAAGTTAGTAAAAGGTACATTATTATTGAAGTTGTGGCTGAAGAATTCGATGGATGTGGATGCAAAAGGTATCAAGCATAATTTAATCTTTATCTTCATTTGGATTAAGTCCAAATAAAGATAAGTTTGTAATACCTAATTCCAAAGAAGTAACATGAGTAAGTGTTGTAAAAAGAAATGCTGTAAAAAGTACAAGAAGAAAGGCAAGAAGAATTGTAAATCTTGTCCAAAAATCTGTGGTGCTTGTAGTATGTAGGGTATAGGTTTCAGCGCTTTATTTATTAACTTGGTAGAAGTTGATAAATTAAACCTGAATTATGAAATATACTGCTACCCTAGGCGTCTTAGCCTTATTCCTTTGTAGCTTTAACCTACAAGTGCTGTCTGCACAAAACAATGTTCTCAAATATTTAGAAGAAATAGCCATCATTGACCAGAAAGTCATGATGCCCATGCGTGATGGGATTCGTCTAGCTACGGATATCTATAGACCGAAGACAGATGAGCCCGTTCCTGTAATTTTTTCCCGCACTCCTTATAATTTCAATTCTTGGGGTGATGGTGAACAACGAACGCGTACAGCACAACGTGCATTAGAAGCAGTCAAAAGAGGATATGCCTATGTGGTTCAGAATGAAAGAGGTAGGTACTATTCCGAAGGGGAGTGGGATATACTTGGTGTGCCACTAACAGATGGCTATGACGCGTTTTCGTGGATGAAAGATCAGGATTGGTGTAATGGCAAGATTGGTACATTAGGGTGTTCCTCTACTGCAGAGTGGCAAATGGCCGTTGCTGCTTTGGATCATCCTTCACATGCTGCCATGGTGCCTCAAGGTTATGGTGCTGGTGTAGGTCGAGTTGGAGATATCAACGAACAAGGGAATTGGTATCGTGGAGGTGCAGAACAGATGCTCTTTTTCTCCTGGTTATATGGAGTGGAGCACGATAAGTTTAAGCCTAGAATACCAGCGGGTGCCACTCAAGAAGATCTGATTCGAATCTCTAGATTTTACGATTTAGCACCGGAGAATCCCCCAGTCGATATGTCAAAAGCACTTCAGCACTTACCGCTGACGGATATTCTTCAAAACATTGGGGGTAAACGAGAGATTTATGATAAAATGATTGTGCGAAAGCCCAATGATCCAGCATGGTATGAAGGGGGCTTGTATCATGATGATATGGACTTTGGTGTACCTAGTTTTTGGTTTGCTTCTTGGTACGATGTATCCATCACTCCTAATATTGCTTTGTTCAATCATGTACGTACTAATGCTTCTGATGCAGAGGTGAGGGATAATCAGTACTTGGTGATTGCGCCTACATTACATTGTGGCTTTACAAGAGCAACAGAAAATACTATAGTTGGGGAACGCAGTGTAGGTGATGCCCGATTGAATTATAATGAACAGATTTATGCTTGGTTTGATCTTTGGCTCAAAGGGAAAAGCAATGATTTTAAGGAAAAAACTCCTCGAATTCAATATTATACCATGGGCAGTAATATCTGGCAACATGCGGAGACCTGGCCTCCTGAAAATACGGCAATGGTAAGTTATTATTTACATAGTGAGGGTTTGGCAAATAGCTCCAATGGAGATGGAGTACTTTCTACACGCAAACCTGTGGAGGATTATTCGGATAGTTTTACCTATGACCCTATGGATCCCGTACCATCCTATGGCGGCAATGTTTGTTGTACAGGGAATGCTGTAAAAGGTGGTTCTTTTGATCAGCAGCAGATGGAAACTCGGGATGATATTTTGGTTTATACTACGGATGTATTAGAGGAAGGATTAGAGGTTTCAGGATTTATTGAGTCTACTTTATATGTTTCTTCTGATGCCAAGGATACGGACTTTACAATCAAATTGATTGATGTATATCCAGATGGATCTGCATATAACCTAGATGAAACGATTCAACGAGTACGTTATCGAGAAGGATATGATAAGGAGGTGTTTATGGAAGATGGCGAGGTGTATCAGGTGGATTTGACGCCTATGTCCACTTCGAATTATTTCGCAAAGGGACATCGTATTCGTATTGAAATATCGAGTTCTAACTTCCCTCGATTTGCTAGAAATATGAATACAGGGGGGAATAATTATGATGAAATGGAAGGAGTTGTAGCCAAGAATAAAGTACATCACTCTGCTGTTTATCCTTCGGTGATTCGCTTACCAATTGTAAAACAATAAAGGAGGATTAAAGCCCCAGGTAGTTTAGCTACATGGGGCTTTTTGCTTATGATTGTTGGACATTTGTTTTAGGATAAATCTTTGAGAATAGCCATCCCATTATCATAGAAATCAAAAACGATGGACCTAATACATCCAATTTTTCGAAATAGGGCCCTATGCCCTCCATATTTGCAACTACAAACTTAAAGAAAGGAACACAAAGGAATCCTGTAATCATGGATGCAATAGCGCCTGCTTCTGTATATCCTTTCCAAAATAACGTAAGAATTATCACCGGACAGAAGGATGCAGCAATACCTGACCAGCCAAAGATGACCATCCAGAAGACCGTACGATCGGGTGTACTCACGGCTATAATCAATGCTATAATCAATGCCAATATGGCCATAACTAAAGTAACAAATCTAGACATTTTAGATAGTTTTTCATCTGGGATCTGAGGATTGAATATCTTTTGGTAGAAATCTCTTGTTATGGCGCTGGATGCAATAACCAGTAAGGAGTCAATTGTGGACATGATCGCTGATAAAACCACTGCAACATAAATGGCTACTACAATATAAGGTAGGAAGTTTTCCGTCATGATGGACAATACATTTTCTCCGGCATTACCTAAGATTGCTTCCGGATCTTGACCATTTTCGGTAAAGAGTATTCTGGCCAGAACACCTATGGTAACTGCTGCTGCATCAGTAAGTAAGGTGAATATAATCGCAACCCATTTACCCTTGTCTATTTCTACCTCATTTTTGATAGACATAAAACGCACATATACCTGTGGTGAGCCTAGGAATCCCAAACCAATAAAAGCAAAACCCAGCATGGTAGCTACATTCATCCAGGGGTCAGAACTATTTCCCCAAAGGTTGGTTAAACCCGGATCTATTTGATTCAAACTTTGTATAATTCCTGTAGTTCCATCCATGGAGAAAATGACTACAATAGGGAGTAGTATAAGACCAAAGAACATTAAGAGTCCCTGGAATAGATCTGACCAGACTGCTGCTACAAAGCCTCCGATGAATATATAAGTAAGAACGATAAAGAATCCTATGATGGCTCCTGTGTAGTAATTGATACCAGCCATGGATTCAAAAGCCTTTCCAGTAACATCGATTTGTGAACTTACATAGATTATGACAAATACAGATAAGATGGTAGAAGCTAAGATTCGAAGGTTTTTCTTTTTAGATTTAAAATGGCTTTCGAGATAATCGGGAATAGTAATGGCTTTGTATTCATCTGTTTTTCGTTTAAACTTTTTGGCCATAAACCACCAAGAAATCGCTACACCCAATACTTCACCCACCACTACCCAATAGGTTGATAATCCCGAGATCGCTCCCATTCCTGTAAGACCAATCAAAAGCCAACCTGATTCCCCTGTTGCTCTTGCTGAAAAGGCCACTGCCCAATAGCCCATATTCTTGCCCCCAACATAAAAATCACTCATGCTTTTGACTCTCCTTGAGGCAAAAATTCCAATCATGAAAAGGATGAGTACGTATAGCCCTAATGCAACAAGTTTAGTAATATCCATTGTAGTTAGATTTTAGTGGGAGCAGCTAATTGTTTTAAGCCGTAATATTCTCAAAGAGATGTGCCTTTGTACTAATAAATTTTTCCATTGTTTTGAAAAAGTTTATGATGTCTCTAGAGTTGTTTTGTGCATTGATGGTCACTAGCCTAATAAATTCATTGTCATTGAATGACCCATAACCAACCATTAATTCTGAATGTTCATATAATAATGTACATATATCTCTCGCTGGAATATCTTTATAATTAAAGCACACACCAATAGATTCATCAAAGCTATAAAGCTTATAGTCCGGATTATTTCGAATGTAATCTCGAGCAATATCTGCAAGTTCAAATTGTATGTCTACAATATCTTCCAATCCTTTTGTACCCAAACTTTTCCATAGGGTCCAAAATTTCAAGGCATCATTTCTCCTACCACATTGAAGGGATGTTTTCCCAGGATTGAAGTCATCTTGATCCGTTTGATACAAATAACTAGCATTATTTGAAAACGATACGTGTAGATGTTTTTTGTCTTTTACTACTATAAGGGAACAAGAGAGTGGAGTTCCTAGCATTTTGTGTGCATTGAAACTAAAAGAATCAACATGTTCTATGCCAGCTATAAGATGTTTGTACTTTTTGCTAAATAGAACTGAACCACAATAGGCACCATCAACATGCAACCAAATATTATGCTTACTGCATATTTCACGTACAGGTGAAATCGGATCGAAAGCACCTAGGACGGTTGTTCCTGCAGTTAAATTGACTAAAGCTGGCGTATGACCTCTTTTAATATCTGCCTCAATCATTTGTTCTAATTCAGAAGGTATGAGTTGACCTTTCGAATCTGTTGGAACATACTGCACATGCTCTCTTCCTATTCCACAAAAAGAGGCATTCTTGGGAATGCTGTAATGTGATTCGGAAGATGTGTAGACTTTTAGAATGCCTTGCTTACCCCTTAGTCTAATTGTTTCATTTGCATGATCTCTAGACATAATCATAGACATCAAATTTGTCATAGATCCACCTGGTGCTATTGTACCATCGGCCTTGGTATCCCATCCAATCAGGTCACATACTTTACGTATTAGTACTTTTTCAACTCCAATTTGAGCACCACCAGCTTTATAAGTGTACATACTATTATTAAGCATAACAGCTAGTAACTCGCCTAATATTGCTTTATCATTTCGACCTCCAAACAATTGATTGAAGAAGCCACTTGTGGCAGTTCGAGGCGTTGCAAGAATTAAGGCACGTAATATTTCTTCAAATTTTTCCTCAGTAATAGGATTCTCCTCCAAGTCTAAATTCAGGGTTTGAAATAAATCACTTGAAGGAATGTGTCTGGCGACAGGTTCCTTCGCTTCTTCTTCTAGCAATTCATTACTGATTTTATGGAATAATTGAAGCGCGTCTTTCATAATAATTTGGTAATTAAAAAAATCTAATAAAATTTAAATTATTAGTTAAAATTAATTAAATATTATAAATATTTTACTTATTAAGTAATTATCACTAATTTTTTATTAAAT
>CAXQNQ010000088.1:0-10482 GCA_964225135.1 Mesoflavibacter profundi | reverse complement strand
CCGCCCTTTGTTTGTTGATTTCGTCCTCGTATAATCCCTCTAATTCAGCCAACTCAGCCTGGTGTTCCGCTCGAATACGATTTTCTTTCTGCTTTAATTTTTTACCGATTTTCTGAAAGGCCTCGATCTCATCAATAGCATATTGGGGTTTAATAGGTGATGATTCTTCAACCACTTCTGGTTCAGGGGATTCTGATGGACTTTCTTCTAGATTAAGTTTTTCCTCTAGACTTATAATTCGTGCATTTAATTCCGACCGTTCAGAAGCAGACAAGGATCTAAATCCATGGATTCGAAATAATTTTAAAGCTTCTAATTCTCTAGATTCAATACTGGTTAGGTTGGCAGCCTCTTCAAAATATCCCGCTGCTCGTCTTTTATTTGCTCGTTTGACATTTCCGGAAGCGGGCTTTCTAACTAAGCCTTTACCCCAATTCAAATAAGATAAAGCTTGGCCTTCTTTATCCCCAATATTTTTAGCTATACGCCAGGCGTCCTCAGCATATTCAGCTGCATCATCATATTTTCTCTTATTGAAATAAGCTTCGGATGCTTGATTGGCCAGGGTAACAAACTCTTTACCTGATGTCCCGGACATCTGAATTACAATGGATTCTGCAGATTGCGCAGATAAAAATGTACTTGCCAATAGGAAAAAAACCAATACTAAAAAGGAATGGTAGAAGTTTCTCATAATATAAGAATGGTTCAATAGCGGAATTTATTAGGTTAATTTAACACCTCAAGCTGTATAAGTAATAATGAATTAAGATTATTTTTATTCAAACAACTAGAATGTTTAAAAATTGATTCTAAATCTGTGAAATATCGAGTTACTATCAATTTTTTGACGCTATCCTGCTGATATAATACATAAAGTAGTAGGGTAAGTTTCTAGACTGTACTTTTTTATCACCATTGAATTATCTTTTTGATACAAGAATCGAATTTAGATGAATGACTAAACTAAGATTATTCTAACTTGTATGATGAATAAATAAAATATCATGGCAGTCAGGAAACCGATGCAACAGCTATTTAGATTTCTGAAAGACTACAAAGCTCCTTTGTATCTGGCTTCGAGTAGCTCCATAATTAATAAAATTGTGGATCTAATGCCCCCATTCCTAACAGCATGGCTGATAGATTCAGTATCTGGTGCTCCTCCAAAATGGTTGAATGACTATTTTCCTAATAGTAGTATGTGGCAGCAAGTCATTATTATCTGTTTAGTGTTGATATTAGCTTTTTTTATGGAAGGTTTGACGGAGTGGATTTTCAAGCGAAATTTCATGCAATTAGCTCAAAGGGTTCAGCATGATTTAAGGAACAAGACTTATGCTAAATTGCAAAAGAAGAAGCTATCCTTTTTTGAGTCCGCTAGAACTGGAAATCTACTTGCCATACTTAATGATGATATTAATCAACTGGAACGCTTCTTAAATAATAGTTTCAACGAGATTCTCCAGTTAATCACATTATTCATTTTTGCCGGCTACTCTTTATTTGAAAGGGATTGGGTCCTTGGATTAGTGGGTGTTAGTCCTATTCCTTTCATTCTAATTGGATCTTTATATTATCAACGGAAGATTTCACCATACTATAAGGAAGTACGTGAATCTGTGGGTGGATTAAGTTCTAGATTAGAAAACAATATTTCAGGTATCCTAGTGATCAAGAGTTTTGGTACAGAGAAGTTTGAGGAAAAAAGAGTGGATGAGTCCTCTAAGGAATATTTAGAGGCGAATTATAAAGCCATCAAACTTTCCGCTTTGTACGTACCTATCATTCGAATGTTTATTGCCCTGGGGCTTGCAGCAACGCTTGCTCTTGGTGCATATTGGGTTATTTACCAACCCGGAAGATTTAGTTTAGGCGGTATAGCGTTTTTTGCTATGATGATTCAACGCATCTTATGGCCTGTTACTCGCCTAGGAGCTATATTTGACGAATTTGAACGAGCTAAAGCATCTGCTAGACGTGTATTTGGTTTGTTAGATAATCAAGTTGATGTCCAAGAGGATGCTGGAACACATGTTAGCAATACCATACAAGGAGAGATACAATTAAAAGAGGTAGACTTTGCTTACTCTAATGGTATTCCGATTTTAAAAAACATATCATTAGATATACCTGCTGGTTCCACATTAGGTATTATGGGGGTAACTGGTTCTGGGAAAACGACCTTTATTAAAGTTTTACTTCGTTTATATGAGGTAACCGGAGGGCAAATTTTACTAGACGGTAAAAACATTAAAGATTGGACCTTAGAAGCTTTCCGATCTGCATTCTCATTAGTTAGCCAAGAGGTTTATCTGTTCCATGGCTCTATCCTAGAAAACTTAGTCTATGGAAATGAAGCCAGTAAAGAAGAGGCTATTGAAGCTGCAAAACAAGTTGATCTGCATCACTTTATTGAACAACTGCCAGAAAAATACGATAGTATTGTTGGAGAACGCGGTATCAAGCTTTCTGGAGGTCAGAAGCAACGTATAAGCATTGCTCGTGCTATTCTTAAAGATAGTCCCATTTTGATCCTTGATGAGGCCACCTCTGCTGTAGATTCCAGAACAGAGCAGATCATTCAGGATCAGATTCAACTATTATCCAAGACTAGAACATGTATCATTATTGCACACAGGTTAAGTACGATCCAGCATGCAGATCAAATCATACTGCTCCAAGACGGCAGTATTAAAGAGCATGGAAATCACGATAAACTTATGAAAGAAGATGGCATGTATGCCAAAATGTTTAGGATGCAGTCTAGATAAGGACTACATATATTTAGTACTATTCTTTTCTAAAAGAATTTCTTTAAGTTCCTTGATTTGCTTGTATTGATGTGGCAATACCTTCTTGAATGCCTCTTTAACAGCTACAAATGCACCTTTGCTCATCATATCCGGGACCATTTGCTTAATGGTTTTCTTCATGAATTTGGCATCGTGCTTTAGAATGGATTTAATAGAAGGTATATCATGCCAATCTGCTTCAACAGCATATGCTTGTTCAAATACGCCATCTACCTCTTCAACCGGATCTAATTCAATAGCTTCTTCAGCAGATAAACTGATTGCTTTAGCTTGATCTACGTTACCTTTAGGCATAGACCATTGACCTTGGTTTTCTTCGTCATTAACTAAGAATACCTCTAGTCCTTCTTTCCCATGTCTGTAAATCAGCAAATTCGTTTTATCCTCTTTCTGCATAATTCAATTATTAAATTGACAATCAAAAATAATCAGTACTAAATAAAATCCGAAAGATTTTAACTCAGAATATAGTTTTTTGTTAGTGTTATCCTATATTTTGAGATTGAAAACCATAAAGGATGAACAAATCTCAGGTACTATCTGAATACTACTTCAAAAAAATACATGATATTGATAAGGATAACAACTCTTTAGAAGAGAAGTTCAATCAATACAATAGACTTTTTGAGCAGATTCTGAATGGTTTAACCTTTGATCTAGACATTCACTTCAGCAGCCAGTTCAGCAAAATGGCTTATGTTTTTCAAGAAACTCAACCATCCACCGCCCTGAGGAGGCAAGTACACCAGCTTTGGAAACATAAAAACAACATGGCTCCAAAGACAGCTGAGGATATCCAAAACATGATCCAGGTGCTGACTTTAGCAGTGGCACATTTTTTTCATAAATCCCTTCCCGATTGGTTAAAGGAAATTTACCCAACTATTGAAGAAGTTGATCAGGCTTGGTCGAATGAACCAGAACTTGAACAATTGGATTTTCTGCGAATTGTTGTTAAGCATTACGATAGTAAGCAAAATCAGTTCGTAGGTATGAGTATGGAAGAAGGTCGCATGGTGCGTGTAGATTGTTCTTCTGCTGAAATTCAAGGCTATTACCCGGCTCAAGTCAAATTCATTCTTCAACAACTACAAGCACCCTATTTTCTGCAATTAATAAAAGTCCAACACACAAAGGAAGACCTACTAATTCCGCAAGCTTATGTAATAGAACCTGACTATTTATTCGATGTAACTGCTGTTGCGGAATGTTTTAAACCGGAAATGAATTCCCATTACTTTCATCTGCTAAGAAAGCTTACCCCTTTTAAATCTAATGTGAATTTGGTTATTGGAAATACAGCCAATTTCTTTTTAGATGAACTCATGGAAGATGATCAGATTAGTTACCAAGAGCTCATGCAGAAGGTCTTTCAGACCTATCCCCTAACTTTCTGTACACTAAAACCAGAAGAAGCTACCAAGTTTTTCACGGATACCTTGAATCACTACAGACACCTTAAGCATATTGTCAAAGAAATCTTCCCCAAAAATGGAATTACACCTAAGGAAAGTCAATTAGAACCTACATTTTATTCCTCTAATTATGGCTTACAAGGACGTCTTGATGTCTTTCACACCAATTTTTCAGAAGCTAGTATAGTGGAATTAAAAAGTGGTCGACCCTACCGAACCAATAAGTATCAAATCAATATCAATCACTACACCCAAACACTCTTATATGATTTATTGATTCGCTCTGCTTTTGATGGAAAATTAGATCCAAAGAATTATGTCCTGTATTCAAAGGAAGACGATAAAAATTTGCGTTTTGCACCTGCCATTCCTTCTATCCAGTACGAAGCGCTTCAAATGCGAAACTTACTTTTTGGCATAGAGCGCATCCTCGCTGATAGTTTGGCTCATGATATTTTTCAAAGTAATACAGCCAAACTGATCCGAAAATTAGATATCAAGCATTTTCCTGCAATTACAGGTGGTTATGTATTGGAGGACATCCGAACATTTAGGGAGCATTTTCTAAATAGCACCCCATTAGAGCAAAAGTATTTTATTGCTTTTTGTGGCTTTATTGCGCGCGAAAATATGCGGGCTAAAATGGGCATTGCCTCTAGTGAAAAAAATCGAGGTCAGGCTAGATTATGGACCCTTGGTGAATTAGAGAAAAACCAAGCGTTCATGCTTTTAAATAAGCTTGAACTAGAGCAAGTAGACAACTCTGGTAAAAACACTATACTGCACTTCAAGAAAAGTGCTGACACTAATCCATTGGCTAATTTTAGAATAGGAGATATTATCGTTTTATATCCTAACGGACAGAAACCAACTAGTCAGCAATTATTCAAAGCGAGTTTATTAGCTATGGACCAAAATAGTGTTCAAGTTAGGCTTCGAAATAAGCAGCATAACACAACTACATTCTCAAATAATGCATTTTGGAACGCGGAGCACGATCATATAGACTCAGGATTCAATCAAATGTATGGATCCATCGCAGAGCTCATTGCAGCACCCTCGAATAAAAAAGCCTTAATATTAGGTACACGACCTCCTGAAGAAAAGCCTACTTATGATCATAAATTTGATTACCCGCTAACCGCCCAACAGCAAGAATTACTCAACCAAATGCTTAGCAAACAGGAATTTTTCTTACTCTGGGGCCCTCCTGGAACTGGAAAAACATCTAGAATGCTGCGTTATTTTGTCCAATGGATTCTAGAGCATACATCAGAAAATATTCTCCTATTGTCCTATACGAATCGAGCAGTAGATGAGATTTGTGCTGCAGTATATGAAATAGGACCAAGCGCAAAAGAACAATTGATGCGTATTGGATCTAGCACCTCTGCCTCAACTGAATTCACAGCAGCTTTTTTAAATGAAAAAATAAAAGGCTTAAATGATCGTAAGCAGGTCAAAGCCTTATTGCTTAAACAGCGAGTAGTAGTTTCTACCGTTTCCTCCTTACTCAATAATCAAGAAATCCTGGATTTAATGGATTTTGATCGAGTTTTGATTGACGAAGCTTCACAAATCCCTGAGCCCATGCTGGTTGGTTTGATGGTAAAACTGAAGCACCCTATTCTAATTGGAGACCATAAACAATTACCTGCAGTAGTTGTACAGGATGAAAAATACTCTGCCGTAGAAGATGAAGACTTAGCATCCATAGGCTTAAAAAACATGCGGAATTCCTTCTTTGAACGGATGTACAAATTAGCATTAAACAATCAATGGTCTCATGTATTGGGTCAACTCTCCTATCAAGGACGAATGCATCAACAGATCATGCAATTTCCAGCCCAGCATTTTTATGATGGACATTTAAATATTTTGAGCACGGAGGCAGATCCAAATCAAGGACAACAAGCGCCTTTGCAATGGACCAGCAAAGACAATAGCGATGATCTAGAACAACAACTTAGGACCAAGCGACTATTATTTCTACCCACTACCATCAATGAATTAGAACCTTGGGCCAAACTTAATCAAGATGAAGCGGAGCAAACTGCAGATGTGATTAGTTGCCTTATATCCATGTATCAAGAGCAAGGAATCGATATGAATACAGACCGAATAGGCGTAATAACTCCATTTAGGGCGCAAATTGCCCAAATTAGACAATGCTTATACGATAGGGCCTTACCTGTAGATTTGATCACCATTGATACTGTAGAGCGCTATCAAGGCGGAGCAAGAGATGTGATCATATTATCCACTTGTGCGAATAATCTAGAGCAAGTTGAATCCATTTGCTCCCTATCAGATGAAGGCATCGATCGTAAATTGAATGTGGCTATCACTAGAGCGAGGGAACAATTTATTCTTATAGGAAATGAAGAATTATTAAGCACCACAACTGGCTATCAGAATCTTATCCAATATATCAAGGAATGTTAAGCCACTTATGCGTTTGAACACTCAAAGACCATTGTGGATGTTTAAAGATATATTCTAAGCACTTCTGTGAATTTTCTAATTGATTGGGACCATCCATAGGCTGTAAATAAAAATGATCAAATGCTAGATCTTCAAATCGCTCTGGCATAGCTTTAACTTGAGGATAAACAAGCTTCAATTCATGTCCATGTAATTGTTTTACCGCTGCATCCGCCTTAGGTGAAACACAAATCCAATCGATACCAGCTGGAGATTCCAATGTACCGTTGGTTTCTACTGCAATTTCTAAACCTACTTGATGAAAAGCATCTATGAGTGGGGTATCCAGTTGAAGTAAAGGTTCGCCTCCAGTACAAACGACAAAGGGTTTCCCTTTTGAACTATCTGGCCATAAACTTTTTACTTTTTCCGCTAATTCATCCGCTTGATATCTTCCACCGTTTAATCCATCCGTTCCAACGAATTCAGTATCGCAAAAATCACAAACAGCATCTGCCCTATCCTCCTCTCTCCCTGACCATAAATTACAACCAGTAAAGCGACAGAAGACTGCAGGCCTACCTGCATGATAGCCCTCCCCTTGAAGGGTAAAAAATATCTCTTTGACCTTATAATTCTTCATATTACTCCGCAATAATAGCACTCATTTCTATTTCTACCAACATATCGGGGTGTACAAGTGCTGAAACCTCAACTAAAGTAGAAGCAGGTTTGATGTCTTTAAAGTACTCCCCATGTGCTTTTCCCACTACTTCAAAATCTTCAATACGGGTAATAAACATTCTAGTTCGGACGACATCTGTTAAGTCTCCTCCTAGTTCCCGAATAGCCTTGGCCATGATTTCAATAATGACTTTAGTTTGCGCGTACGCATCCCCTACGCCTTGTAATTCACCATTTAGCATAGCTGTAGTGCCAGCCACTTCAATAAAAGGGCCTTTTTTAACAGCTCGGCAATAACCTACGCGTTCTTCCCAAGGCGCTCCAGATGTTACATTTTGTCTTTTCATAGCACAGAATTATTTTAATAATGATTCAAATTTCGTTTAATTTACCTTTTTAAACGCATTAAATCTGTCTTGTGATCTTAGTAAGTGTTGGACGTGTAGTTCGATTGAAGAATACTGGTGAAATTGGAACTATCAATGGGGTAATAGATAGTAAGACAGTTAGTGTATACCTCCATGAAACAGATACTGCTATACCTGTAGATATAGACATCTTAGAAGATCCAAACCAATCCCAAGAAAAAAAGATAGCAGGAGATTTCTTAGAAGAACACATTCCTTCAGAAACTAATGTACCTATGCAATTTTCTGATGGAGGTGAAGGAATCAATCTGGTCTTTTTGCCGCGTACAGATGAGACAGATAGACAGATGGATGTGCATTTAGCGAATACAGAAGGTTTTGAATGTTCATTTACTTTGAGTTTTCACAAACAAGGTCGAATCATTTATAAAAAGCATGGGGTCATTAAAGCACTAAGCTCGATCTTTATCGAATTATTCGAAAAAGACAACCTTTCCTTAAATGCCTATTTTGAGTATGAATTGCGCAGAGTCATAGGCAGTGGTACTAGTACCTCTAAATTCGGCCAAGTCAAACTCAAGCCCAAAACATTCTTCAATAAGGGGAAAAACTACCTTTCTTTCCCTAGAAGGGGTTACAGTTTTACCTTAGAGCAAACACTGGCAGATGAACATATCCAAAATAAGGCCAAGGATAAAATGGATATCATTGAAAAACCTAGTCTAAAACCTTCCAACCGAGTAGGTATACCAAGTCCAATGGAATTAGCAGAATTTTCTACTGAAATTGATATACATATTGAAGCACTGCGGCCAGACTATGAACAAATGGAGGCATTTGAAATATTTGAGGTCCAATTAGATGCTGTAGAAGGCTACATCAAAAAGGCTCTAAGATTAGGTGTAGATAAGGTTTATATTATTCATGGAAAAGGAACAGGACGTCTCAAAAAGGCTGTTCATGAAATCCTAGAAAATAATCCGCATGTAAAGTCTTACAACGCGGATTATCATCAGAAATATGGTGTGGGTGGTGCCACAGAAGTTATTTTCTAAAATTATTCCACAACTATCTTCGATTGACCCAACTGCTGATTATCAGCAAATACTTGTAAATAATACAATCCAGTTGGTAAAGCTAAGATATCAATCGAAATATCGGCCGAACCAGTACGCTTAGGTTTATCTTGATAGGCTATCTGTATCACTTGACCATTCAAGTCTAATAACTGAATCTGTAATTGCTTACAATTCGGAGGAATATCCACTAGTACACTGACTCTATCTTGTACAGGATTAGGAAATACTTCGAGAGCAGGCTGATTTGATTTTAATTCCTGTATAGCGTTTACATATCCTGGCTTAACTAAACACGATAGCCAAGTATCCGCATCTTTATCTGATTCACCAAAGGTTGAAGAAACCCACACCTTGCCTGGATCATCGTAAACGCGTTGAGTAGCTGAATAATCTCCCCATCGCTCAAATCCATCTGCGTCACTCAACATGTCTACATAGCCATCTCCATCCTTAACTAAAAGCCAATCCGAGTAATCTCCATTATCATCCATATAACATGCAGAATATCCTACATTAATATCCACACCTCCATGGGCTGCCAATATAATCACCTCCCTATTTTCAGATACATCATCTCCAACAAAAGCTAAACTTGCATAACCAAGTTCTCTACTATCGGGAGTCAATAAATAATGGGCAGTCACACTTGGATTATTGACATCATCCACTACTCCATGGAACACGGCAGCGGTACCCGTCTCAAAATCAATGGTATTGCCCACAAACTGAATTTCATCTCCAATTTTTACTGCATCTAATATACGGGCATCGTTTGTAGAGAGATATCCCACTTCTTGCTCCACATTAGGTGGCATGCCGTAAGGAATATCACTTATAAGTGGTGTGACAACGGCTTCTAATTCCATAGTGCTTGGATTCTCTTCCAATTGTAGGAAAAAGATCGTATCGTTTTCTAAATCAAAATTTCTGTTGGAAAAAAAGTAAGGGGTTTCACCTCTGTCCTCTGTTGCGAATTGCACTGGGCAAACATTTCTCAGCGGAGCTCCACCATATCCAATTCCTGATATCAATGTGGCATCCCAGGCATAACCTGAATACAAATCAGCCAAAGACATCTTCCATATCAACGTTTCTTTGAAGCCGGTTTCCCAAGGTTCATCATCATAAATCAAATTAATAGTCAAATAAATATCCTCCTTCGTCATGGTAATCATAGGATAATCTGACCAAGTGGTCAAATCAAAAGGATTACCTGGAAGGGTGTATAAAAACCAATCTCCGGCTGCGTCATTGGTCTCAGAAACAGCTACAACAATCTTAGATGTAGCACTTGCAAATCCAGCTAACATAAAAATTACGAAACGATCATTGATAGGATCATACAGTGTTTTAGGATCGTACTTTATTGCTGAAATCCCTAGTGGATTCGCAAAGTTTTCTAACGTAGCCGCCGACAACCAATTCCCCTGCGTATTTTTCACTGCAAAATGCCTATTTACTACAGAGACAATTTGTCCATCATTTGAAATGGATAAGTGATTATCGCAAGGGGCTCCATTATTCGTGTTATTGCCCACAAAGTTGTTAAGCAAAGTCGGCATATTAACTTGTCCCCTTGTTTGAATACTTGATTTTTTCTGTTTTTGATAAAGCTCTGCACTCTTAGTTTTTTTTGATGCAAGTGCACCCCAATAAGAATCTACGTCAGGAGCTGGTGCTTCCAAAAACTTAATAT